>JAUNSQ010000086.1 GCA_030539135.1 Synergistaceae bacterium
AAGGTGTGAGCTGGATATGGTCAGGAAAAAGACATCGTACAAATCTGTAGCCTCTAACTTAATAAAAATCTTTATGGCGGCGGCAGTTCTGCTGGTCTCAACCACAGAAGCCTCTTACGCGACGGTCGTCCTGGCGAGAAGCGACGAACCCGCCTCTGTCATGGAAGGGATGCGCGTGAACCAAGTAGGCGGCGACTTAGTCGTCCTCGAGATACGCGGCACAAAGATGAAGCTGCCGAAGGTCGTCTCCGACGGCCCCGCCTCGATCGTTCTTGAATGGAAGGGCATTCGTTTCCCGCGCAATACCGACAAGCAGGATTGGTGGGACGAGTACAACTGGGATATCTTCAAGATAGACAGGAAGAAGAGCGATGAATGGTGGCAGAAGTATGACTTCCCGCTTGCTCAGAGGGTACAGGTCAAATCGGCCGACAAAGAAGCCATCAGGATGTACGTTACTGGCGAGAAGCCCCTTATAGTCAAGCAAATCAAGGGATTGGAGGGTTCCGACCTTATCACGGTAACGCTGCAGGCCGAGTCGGACATAAAGCCGCCAACGCCTCCAGCGCCGCGTCCGAGGGTGCAGGGAGATCCGCTTGGCATGAACACCCCCGTTACGCTTGAACTGCGCGACGTGTCTTCAAGAGAAGTGTTCAGGATGCTCGCGAAGCTCCGCAGCTTGAACCTCGTGCTCGACGCTTCCGTGCCGGACAACCCTATGACGTTCTCGTTCAAGAACGCGAAATTCAGCGAGGTTTTCGCGTACATGCTGCGTATGAACGACCTGACCTACTCGCTCATGGGAAATACGCTCGTCGTCGGGACGTCCGAGAGCATCGGAAAGACGCTTGGCAAGAATGAGACGAGGGAATACAAGATAGCCTACGGCGAAGTCGCGAAGCTGCCAGCTATGGTGGTCGGCATCGTGCCGCTTGCCAAGCCTCCCGTGGTCGACGAAAGGCGCCGCTCGCTCTTCATCACGGCTACGCCGGAGCAGCACATAGAGATAGAGGCGTTCCTTAACAGGGTAGACCACCCCGGCAAGCAGGTCATGCTTCAGGCGAGGCTGATAGAGATAAACGACGACGCGAAGCAGGAGATAGAGTCGATGATAACGGCCGTCTATAACGGCTGGCTCTTCTCATACGGCTCGTCGGGGATGACGGCGGAATATACTCAGGGCAACTCGCTAGTTACGCCAAACGTCCTAACCAGCACGTCGTCCACGGGAAATACAAGCAAGTTCCCGATACCGGGTACAGCTATATCCGACGGGTCTATACCTGTCAACATAGCCAACTCCGCGATGAGGATGCTCGACGCCAGCCTCAAGGCGATGGAGACGGACAACAAGGGCAAGGTGCTCGCAAATCCGTCCGTCGTTGCGCTCGATGGGCAGAAAGCCCAGATAAAGCTGACGACCGATTACCAATATCAGTCCGGCGTCGACGAATCGAGGAACCCTAAGTTCAGCACGCAGGAGACGGGCCCGACGCTTGAGATAACGCCTATGATAGGCCGCGACGGTTTCGTGACGCTGAAGCTGAAGATAAAGACGGGCGAGATAATCACTTTCCGTAAGAGCGGAAGCTCTGAAATGCCTGAGACTACGAACCGCGAGGTCGATACTCAGATACGCGTCCGCAACGGCGAGATATTCGTAATCGGAGGACTCTTCACGGAGAGCAAGACGAAGACCGTCACCAGAGTCCCGATACTTGGGCAGATACCGCTCCTCGGCGAACTCTTCAAGTCGCGCAGCGATAAACATATAAAATCTGAGATGGCGTTTGTCGTCGTCCCATATATCCTCGACGTTCCCACGGGGGCCGCGGAGACGTACAGCCTGCCGTCAACCAGTCTGCTGCAGTAACGCAAAGTATTTTGCTGCCGCATTCTTTATTTGAATATCAGCTAAGGATGGGGGAGTGTATTCTTGATCGAACATAAACCAATTAAGGTAATGAGGCTCGGCGAACTTCTTATTAACGCCGGAGCCATCACTAAGGCGAACCTTGAGGCCGCGCTCGGCGAACAGAAGGTCTCGCAGATGCGCCTTGGGGAAGTCCTTATCAAGAACGGATATCTGACGGAGCTCCACCTTGCGGAAGCGCTTTCCGAGCAGCTTGAGCTTCCGTTCGTCTCGCTCGTCAAGACGCGCCCCCAGCAGGAAGCCCTCGCGCTCGTCCCCGAAAACGTGGCGACGAGGCTCAACGTGATACCGCTCGACCTCCCCGACGACGACCATATAACGCTCGCGATGTCCGACCCTATGGACGCGCTCGCTGTCGACGAGATACGCATGCTCACAAGAAGAGACGTGGATATAAAGATCGCCACCGCCTCTGATATCAGCAAAGCTCTCTCAAACTACTACAAGGTGCAGACAAGCGTCCACGAAGCCATGGCGGATATCATGAAGCAGGAGAATACGCTTGGAGCCTCCGGCGTCGTTACGATATCCCCTACCGCGGCGCAGGACGTTACAACAATAGCCACGGACGACGCGCCGGTCGTAAAACTTGTCAACAATATCCTTGAGCAGGCGGTCAAGGAAAAGGCGTCCGACATCCACATCGAGCCGTCGGAGGGTATCACGAGGGTCCGCTTCCGCATCGACGGAACGCTCTTCAACAACCTTGAGATACCGAGGAACCTTCACCTGCCGCTCGTAGCGCGCATCAAAATACTTTCAGGGATGGACATTGCAGAGAAGAGGCGTCCGCAGGACGGACGTATATTGATAAAGGTCGGCGGCAAGCGCATTGACCTCCGTGTGTCCACTATACCGGCGATGTTCGGCGAGAAGGTCGTCCTTCGTCTGCTCGACCAGAACAACGAGAACGTCGGCATTGAGAAACTTGGATTTGAAAAGGAACAGAGGGATATACTCAACGACGCGATAACTTCATCCTACGGCATTTTCCTCGTTACGGGCCCTACGGGAAGCGGAAAATCCACCACGCTCTATTCACTGCTTGAGATCATAAACAACCCCGGGGTCAACATCATTACGCTGGAGGATCCTGTCGAATTTACGATACAGGGGATAACGCAGATACAGATAAACGATAAGATAGGTGTAACGTTCGGAAGCACGCTGCGCTCGATACTGAGACAGGACCCTGACAAGCTGATGGTCGGAGAAATTCGCGACAGCGAGACGGCGCACCTGGCCGTCCGCGTGGCGCTCACCGGACACCTCGTGCTCAGCACGCTGCACACGAACGACGCGCCGACCGCCATCAACAGGCTGACCGACATGGGCGTACCGAACTATTTGATATCGTCGTCGCTTCGCGGCGTCCTGGCTGCCCGAACTGCAAAAAGGAAGAGGTCATCAGCGAGGCGGTATCGGCTGAGACCGGCATTCCGGCTGGAACAACGGTGTATAAGCCGGTCGGCTGCCCTCAGTGCCGCTACACGGGCTACAGCGGACGTACCGTTATCTCCGAGCTTATGATGATAGATTCAAAACTTCGCGAAATGATAAACAACAACGGACTTGAAGATGAAATGCGCGAATACGCAAGACAGCACGGGATGTCCACGCTTCGCGAATCGGCTGTGAGAAAGGTTATCGCCGGTATTACAAGCGTTGACGAGATGCTCTGCACGACGATGATGGATTAGGAGGATAACCATGTCTAACTTTGTTCTTCAGGATGTGCTTGTAGACGGCATCAGGAACCATGCCAGCGATATACATCTCAGCGTTGGCGCTCAGCCGGCGCTTAGGATATACGGCGAGCTCATACGCAGGGAGGGTTCCGACCCTATCGAAGCCTCTGAGATGGAAGAGGCGGTACACAGTTTCCTCACGAGAGACCAGTACGAAACCTATCAAGCGGAACGCGAATATGACTTTAGTTTCAATTTGAATTTTGGAGACGGTGAGAGCCAGCGTTTCAGGGGCAACTTCTCCTTTGAACGCGGAAACCCATCTCTGGCGCTGCGTCTCATCACGCCGAACATACGCACCATAAAGCAGCTGTGCCTCCCTGACGGGGTCAAGCCTATCTCTCAGAAGAACAATGGGCTCTTCCTTGTAACTGGGCCTACAGGCTCCGGTAAATCGACTACGCTCGCGGCGATCGTACAGGAGATAAACGTCTCGCGCACGGTGCATATAATCACGATAGAGGACCCGATAGAATACCTGTATAACTCTGACAAGGCACTCATACACCAGAGGGAAGTCGGAAGCGATACCAAGAGCTTCTCCGAGGCGCTGAGACGCGCGATGCGTCAAGACCCTGACGTAATACTTATAGGCGAGTTGAGAGACCTTGAGACTATTTCAGCTGCGGTCACGGCGGCTGAGACCGGCCACCTTGTCCTCGCTACGCTTCACACTCCTGACGCGCCGCAGAGCATAGACAGGATCATAGACGTGTTCCCGCCGTTCCAGCAGCAGCAGATCAGGATACAGCTTTCGTCGATACTTATCGCTATACTTTCCCAGCAGCTGATACCGATGAGCTCGGGGATAGGCCGAATGGTGGCGACAGAGTTTATGGTAGCGAACAACGCCGTGAGGAACCATATAAGAGAGTCTAAGACGGCGCAGATAAAGAATACTATACAGACGGGCTCCGCGCTCGGTATGCACACTATGGACCAGGACCTCGCCAGAATGTGCCGAGAGGGAATGATATCGCGCAAAGATGCGCTGGCTTACTCGCACGACGCTAACGACCTCGAACGCTACCTAGTCTGATAACCGTTATGAAAAAACGGGACGGCAGTATGCTTGTTGAACTTGTCGCATCGTTGCCTGTCGTCCTTATTTTTGTGCTCGCCATCTCGTCGGTGTTTTATCTGTCGGCGTCGCTGACGGAGACGGCGGACGATAGTTTGCAGCTTGAATTTGCGAGGGAGGATATCATCTCCCAATTTGACGCGGCGGCCTCTCCCGATTTGCTTTCGCTCAGAGCGGGCGGCTGCGTCGTAGATTCTATTAAAAAAACAGGGGATCGCTACGAGATACGCATTTCAAAGAACGGATTTCATAAAAGAATGGAGACTACGGTCATTCTCCCGGCGGAATAATAAACGCCCAGCCTATCTTCTCGCGGAACTGCTCGTGGCCTCCCTGCTCACATCTATACTTTGCCTATCGCTTATTACAACGTTAAAACAATCCGCAGACCTGTTGCTTAGAAACAGAGACCTGAGAACGATACAGAACAGGGCCGAAGCTGTCGTTACACTGCTTAGAAATCCGGTCTTCTACTGCGGCATGGGGCTGCCTGTAGCGCCGAACGAATACAGGGCCGCTTTTGGCGGCAGCGTATACGCGTCATATTATTGGAACGGGCCTATAAGCGCCGTAAAGTCGCCGACTGGAAAGGCGGGCGGCGAACTGAGGCTCGTCTACGCGAAGCCTGCCTACGTGAAGCTGACCTCGGACCTTAAATATCCCGACGATGGGAACAAATTATATTTCAACGGCGCGGTCGGCGTAGATACGCTGGCTTCAAGGAGCAGCGGCCCTCCCGAAACGCTGAGGGAATGCGTGATATTTAAAAATTCTTTCCCGCGCGTAAATCCGCTCATCGTGCGTTGGGTGACAGGCACGAGAAAGTCAGTTGAAGTAGAGAGCCTTATAAATCCCGAATTTAAGTTATATAAGGGCGACATGCTGCACTTGCTCTACGTCTATCGAATATTCGCGAGGAACGGAATTCTTTACACGCAGGATTACAGAATGAGCGGAGAGCAGCCGAGGGTCGACGGCATTTCGGATATCAGGTTTGACGCGGACGCGGAGAGGCGCACGCTGACCGTATATGCACTAATAAGGGGAGACCGCGCCTATGTCGATCGACCCGCGGTCGATGGCGCGGAGACGTGGCCGGAAAAATTCAGCGACGGAGAGGTATATAAACAGTCGAACTATCGCCGCAGGCTGTTTGTCTTTACTCTGGGACTGCCGAATTATATGAAAGAGGAAGTGTTTAAGGGAAAGTGCGTAAGGGATTTATCTCAGTAGTAACGCTGGTCATACTGACGATCGCATTCTCCGTCTCCTCATTGGCGCTGCTGCCCGCGAATAAAATTTTCGCAAACAATACGCTCCTCGTAAATTTATTTAGACGCGAGGATATCGCGCTGCAGGCTCTGATGATTGGCGAAAGGTGGCTGAGAAGCTCTATATCGGACGGCGTGGTCCCGCCTCCGCCGGATGACGAAAAAGAGCCGCCGCCTAATTATTCTCCTATGTATGACGTGCCAGACGACAAGCTCGCGCCGCTTCTTGAGAAGAACGTGGGCGCTAAGGTGACGGCAAGGGTGATAGATATGTATTATTCGTCGGCCAGTCAGACAATAGACGAGGCGGAAGCGCCGCTTATAAAGCCGGACCGCTTTACCGTGTCGGACGACTTAAGCGGGCTGTCGAGATACGGCGCGAGATATTATCTTATCGACGTTGCTGTGTCTATCGGCGACGCCCCATATTCAAAAGTTTCGCTGCAAAGAGAAATATCCGTCGTAAAGGACGGCGGCGGTAATATTTATCTCATCCGCGGAAATACTCGAAAAGGGTTCATATAAGAGACAAATATATATGTTTTGTGCTATGAGTAA
>JAUNSQ010000087.1 GCA_030539135.1 Synergistaceae bacterium
ATTATATTGAGCCGCTGCCTCCCAAAGAGGACGGCTCTCCAAGATATTCTTCAACGTCAAAATATATCTTCCGCGACGAGGACGGCAAGATATTGGGGCTGTACGGGATAGGCCGCGACATAACGCATGAGTACAAGGCGTGCAAGAATTACCAGAGAGAACTCGACTATCTCGCCAACATGCATAAGACATGCTACGTATCGCTCCTCATGGATATCACGGATTGGAAATTGATGAAGATGGGCGGCTACGCATCGACCCTGCCTTCCGCTCCGAACTTTGCCTCAATAGATGACTTCAAAAAATATACGTCGGAGCGAGTAGTTGAGGATGTTGACGTCAAACGTTTCCTCGCCTCTATGACACGCGAGTCGCTGCGCGATATATACGACAGCGGCAGGCGCGTAATCACGATGGAATACATGCGGAGGATGCCGGACGGCGCGGAACGCTGGGTAAGAGGCGAGCTTCGTTTCCTCCTCAACCCAGACACATGGCACATCATGATATTCTTCATACTCATCGACATCGACGACTCAAAACGCTCGCAGAAGGAGCTCGCTCGCGCCGCGGAAGAGGACTCGATGACAGGGTTGCTGGACCACGACGCGACCTTCAAGCATATAACGCGCTATCTTGAAATGGAAGGAACGGGCGGGACGCACGCTCTATTTATGATAGACGTGGACAATTTCAAGATAGTCAACGACACCTTTGGGCATCAGACCGGCGACGACGTGATAACAGACATAGCTTCGGCTATAAAAAAGACGTTCCGCGACACAGATATCGTGGGGCGCGTCGGCGGCGATGAGTTTATGGCGCTGATGAAGAACGCGCCAAACAAGAGCGTTGTGGCAAGAAAGGCCGCGGAGCTGATCGAGGCGATGCAGTACGACCTAAAGACAGGACGTGGAGCTGTCACGCTTTCCGGCAGCGCGGGCATAAGCATATATCACGGCGACGGCAAGACGCTCGAATCTCTCTACAACGAGGCGGACGCCGCGCTCTACGGGGCAAAGCTCGACGGCAAGAACCGCTATGAGTTCGCAAACTCAGAGAGCGGCGGGGAGGAAGGACTTTCGCCGAGCGAAACCGAGTTGCTGAGTTCCGTGCATCTGCGCACTCTCATCAACAACATGGAGGGAGGCGTACTTATATGCAGCATGTACAAAGATGGCGACATCAAAATCGAATATGTCAGCCCCAGCTCTTTCAAAACATTCAACCGAGAGCGTGACGAGTTGGGCGAGAACGGACAGAATATTTTTTCGCTTGTCCTGCCGGAATATATGGACGATTTGAGAAATTCGATCCGCGCGACCGCGGCCACGGGAGAGTTGACAGATTTTACATATCAGGTTTACACAAACAACGGACAGGATACCGCATGGCGCCACCTCCGAGCCTCGTGCCTCCCTGAGAACACGGTCCCGCGGCGTATCGTTTGCGTCATCACTGACATCACAAAGATAAAAGAATCGGAAGAGTCGCTCAGGCAATAAAAGGACGCTCTAGCGCAGCTCTATCTCACCGTCGAACGGATGCGCGACAGCCTTGATAAAACTTCCTACGGCTCCTTCTACTTCAACCTCACGAAGAACGTCTGCACTGACGGGCACTCCAGGCATCACGACGTGTCGAAACTCATGGAGCCGGGAACTGTCGACGGGTTCTTTGAATACGCCTATTCCAGACACACAGATAAAGAAAACCTGAAAGAGTTCAAAAAAACATTCAGCCGTTCAGCGTTGATCAAGGCGTTTGAACACGGCGACACCACGCTTCAGTCCGAACATAGGTATATGATAGAACAGGGAAATACGATATGGCTGCGCGTCTCTTTCGTTATGGCGAAGAACCCAGAGACCGACGATATCGAAGCGTATCTTTATGTCGATAACATCGACGCGGAACGTACGATCGCCGCGTTCATGAACAAATATCTTGAGGTCGAATACGAGTTCGCGATGATAATCGACTCAAAGACCGGACTTCTCTCGTTCGTGAAGCTGCTGGGCAGCGAGATACCCATGACCCCTCACAACAACGACAATTATATGGACGCGGTCAGACGCGACTACCCAAAATTCATAGCAAAGAGAGACTTGGAACACGCGCTAAAGGCTATGGACCTGACGCATGTCACCGAGGAACTAAAAAGACACGACACATATTCCTGCTCGTTCTCGATGATGGACGACGACGGAAAAATCAGGCGCAAGACATGGAAATACACATATATCGACAATGAACGCACAAAGATCGCGTGTATGCGCCGCGACGTTACTCGTGAATACAACCTCGAGACAGACCCTCTGACTGGCATTTACAATCGCTATGGCTTCTGCCTGCCCACGCGCAGGATGCTCGACGAGCATTCCGACATAGATTTCTTTGTCGCGGTGACAGACATGGACCACTTCAAAGTTTATAACGACGTTTATGGCTCCGAGGCCGGAGACGCTCTTCTCGAAAAGTTCAGCGAATGTATCAGTGAGCGCTATGTAGAGAATATGGTGTTCGGACGGCTTGAGGGCGACTACTTCGCAGCGTGTCTGCCCGTTGAACTGATGGACGTTGAAAAATCTATCAAATACGCGACTGAAAAATTGTCCGAGCTGCAGAAAGATTTTACTTTCACGCTGCGTCAGGGGATATATGTCGTCGACGACAAGAGCCTCAACGTCAACATTATGTGCGACAGGGCGCTGATGGCCCTGCGCTCGACCAAGGGCAAATACGATATAAGCTACGCTTTTTACGACAGCTCGATGAGGGCTGTCATTCTGGAGAAGCAAGAGATCGTCTCTTCCATGAACTCCGCTCTGGCGAAGGGCGAGTTCAATATATGCCTCCAGCCTCAGTACGACCAGACGACAGGTAAAATCGTAGGAGCAGAGGCACTCGCGCGCTGGTTCCGCGGGAAAGAGGTCATCTCTCCGACAAAATTTATACCCGTCTTTGAAGAAAATGGATTCATAATGCAGTTTGACAAGTATATTTGGGAACTGGCCTGCAAGCTGCTGCGCAAATGGAAAGACGAGGGGCGCCCTCTCGTCCCGATATCGGTCAACGTTTCTCGGCTCGATATCTACAACAGAAATCTTCGCGACATTCTGAACGGACTCGTGAAACAATACGGACTTACACGAGACCTTCTGCGCCTGGAGATAACGGAGACCGCGTACATGCAAGATCCCGAGCAGCTCGTAGACGTTGTGAGGCAGCTGCGCGAGGATGGGTTCTACATTGAGATGGACGATTTCGGGTCTGGCTACTCGTCGCTTAATATGTTAAAGAATGTCGTTGTCGACCTTATCAAACTTGATATGCAATTCCTCTCTTCGTCGGACGATTCCGCGGAGAATGGCAGAAGCGGATTGATTCTGAACGCTATGGTGCGTATGATACGCTGGTTGAATATACCGGTGATGGCCGAGGGGGTCGAGACTCGTCTCCAAGCTGACTTTTTGAAGAACATCGGGTGCGGCCTCGTTCAGGGCTACCTTTACGCAAAACCCCTGAGCACCGGCGACTTTGAGGCTCTTATCTCAGAGGAATCTATCGGGCATATTACAAAGTCCCCTCTCACCACAAGTTTCTTTAACGCGAACGAATTCTGGGACGTCGAATCGCACGCCACAGTCATCTTCAACACATTTGTGGGAGCCGCGTGTATCGTAGAATACAAGGATGAGCACGCCGAGATACTGCGAGCCAACGACAAATTTTATCAGCTCACTGGAGCGGGCAGAGACGAATTCACAGGACGCAACAGCGAGCTGCTGCAAGTCGTATCCGAGAATGACCGCGCGGTCCTTATCGACACGGTAGACGCCGCCATCGCCACTAACGACGAGACGGTGTGCGAGCTCCGCTGGAAGGCTCTCAGAAATCCAGGACGTCTGCTCTGGCTGCGCACGCACATGAGGGTCATAGCCAAAGGCGTGGACCGTTACATTTTCTATGTGTCGGTCGAGAATACGACGGAGCGCAAAAAGATGGAGGAAACTCTGCTTGCGAGCGAAGAGGAGCTCCGCCTCGCGATGGAACAGACTGGGCGCACGATACTGCATTACGACGTTCCAACGATGACTCTCACGATAACGGAGGCTTACGCCGAGAAGCACGCGTCTACGGAGACCACTCTGCGCGACATCCCATATTCCTCAAAGATGCCTACCTCCAGCGACCGCCAGAATTACTACCAATTCTTTGAGAAGATACTGCGCGGAGAAAAGAGCGGAAGCGCAACCGTCCAACTCCAAAATTCGGACGGGACTTATGCGTGGGAAGAAATGGAATTTACTAACATCTTTGGTGAAGACGAAAAACCGCTGCGCGCCATTATCACGGTCAACGACGTCACTGCCGAGATGGAAAAGCGCGCCGAGGACGAAAGAAACCGCGTCATAGCGGAGAACACCGGCTCGCTGATATTCGACTATGATTATGGCAGCGACGTCCTGACCACTAAGGTCAAGCTCGAAGGAAAGGGATTTACGACTATCCGAAGGGAACATTATCTGGAAAGTCTGAACATAGAAAAGACGACAGTGCACCCTGACAGCCTCAAAGCATACCGCGCGGCATACGCCGAGGCCGCTAAAGCTCCCACGCGAGGGGTCTTGGATTACTATGTGGACAACTGGGGCACGGGATATCGGCACTGCATTGGATACTATGTGAGTCTCGCCAACGAAAGCGGGCGCGTCTATCGGTTAGTAGGGGTCGTCAACGAAATGGCGGACGAAAAAGACAGCGAGAATTAAAAAATAGGGGGACGGACCATGAAGAGGCAGATACTTGTAGTGGACGACGACAAGCTAAATCGTCAGATACTTAAGAACACTCTGGGCAACAGCTACGATATACTCGAGTCGGGAGACGGCAAGGACGCTATCAGGCAGATGTACAACTACCATAAAAATATCTCCGCCGTACTTCTCGATATAGTCATGCCAGTCATGGACGGGTATGACGTTCTGGCTCAGATCAAAGAAAACCCCGTGCTGACCAAGATACCGGTCATAGTAATGACGGGCAGCAGCGACGAGGAGGCCGAGGAGAAGGCCCTCTTCCTCGGCGCGGTGGACTTCGTGACAAAACCGTTTAACGCGTCTATCGTCAGACAGCGTCTTAGAAATATCGTTAAACTTCGCGACGCGACCTCCATGGTCAACACATTCCAGAAAGACGCGCTGACGGGACTTTATAACCGCGAAACTTTCCTCAACATGGTCATGGAGCTGACGTCAAGGCAGAAGCCCGGCCATTATATCCTTGCCAGCTTCAACGTGGATAATTTTAAGGTGATAAACGAGCAGTACGGCACAAAAAAGGCAGATGAGATGTTAAGATCTCTCGGCGAAATATTCAGCACCGGCTTCAACCCTATCGGCGGCGTCTGCTGCCGCATGGATACAGACAACTTCGCAATATTGTACCCACGTTCCTTCGCCGACTCAAACGACATTGAGAGGATAAGGGACAGGGCCTCTTCCATTCGCGGTTCTGTCGACGAGATAGTATTCAACGTTGGACGGTATATAGTAGACGACCTTTCACTCTCCGCGAGTGTCATGTATGACAGAGCCACGCTCGCCCGCGAATCCATCGGTGAGCTTTGCGACTCAAAAATCACCGTCTACAACGAATCTATGCGCGAACATCTGATCCATGAGCAGGAGATCGTAACGGACATGAGGGACGCTCTGGCAAACGAAGAATTCGAGATATGGTTCCAGCCTCAATACGATAATACCTCGGGCGCGCTAATAGGCGCGGAAGCCCTAGCGCGCTGGCGTCATCCGCAGAAAGGGATACTCCTGCCGTGCGAATTCATACCGACCTTTGAACGCAACGGCTTCATCTACGAACTGGATAAATTTGTCTGGGAGCGCGTCTGCATCCAGATGTGCAAACGTAGGGACAAGGACGATTCCACTCTGCCTATATCCGTCAACGTATCTCGGTCTGATATCCTACACAGTGATTTTTACGACACAATAACTGGTCTCGTAAAGAAATACGGGATACCGGCGGAACAGATGCAGCTTGAGATAACCGAATCTGCGTTTTCACGCTCCGCCGAGCCGTTGGCTGCTATGGTGAAACGCCTCGCTGACTTTGGATTTACCGTGGCGATAGACAATTTTGGAAGCGAACTTGGCTCTCTCAATATTATCAGAGACGTTCCTGTCTCCGTCCTTAAACTGGATATGAAATTTATGAGCGGCGGTGACAGCTCTCCCCGCGGAGGCGACATATTAGAGTCGATTGTCAGGTTAGCGCCCAAACTCGGCATGTCTGTGTTTGCAGAAGGCGTGGAGACACAGGAACAAGCGGACTTTCTAAAATCTATCGGATGCGGGCTCGTTCAAGGCTATCTGTACGCCAAACCAATGACGCAAGAGGAATACAAAAAACTTTTAAAAGACAGCGGCAAATAAGTTTTTGATAAAAATAAACCCGCCTCAAAAAGGCGGGCATTATCATCTGGTGGCGCTGACTGGACTCGAACCGGTGACCATCCGGGTATGAACCGGGAGCT
>JAUNSQ010000216.1 GCA_030539135.1 Synergistaceae bacterium
CGGACGGGAAAGTATATCTCACAGGCGGCGGCGTAGGTATCGCTATCTTCCTCCTATACAATAAAATGTTTCCCGGACGCGTCGCGGGGCTTTACCTAGGGATTCCGGGCAACGGCTGCGAACGTTATGCGGAAAAAATACTTTCAATCTTACCCAACGCGACAATATTCACAGACGACGGTTCTTTCGGCGAGGGGGATTCAATGTTCAAAGTCCTGCCAAAGGAACTTGGCGCTGGCGACGAAGTGTGGTCATGCGGGCCTTCCGGATTTTTAAGGGCGATGAGAAAACATTACGCGAACGGCCTTGGTAAATTATACCTATCGCTGGATAAGAGGATGGCCTGCGGGTATGGCGGCTGCATGGGCTGCGTCATTGAGACGAAAGACGGACCGAAGCGTATCTGTGTCGACCAGTCGCTGTTTAGAGCCGACGAGGTGAGCGAAAATGACTGCTGATATCTCTGTCAAAATTGGGACTGTCGCGCTAAGGTCGCCAGTAATAGCGGCGTCAGGCGTATGGCCGTATGAGGAAGACTTCTGGGGCGGTGAAAAGCTGGACGGGCTTGGCGCGGTGTGCACTAAAGCGATAAGCTTGGAGCCTAGAAGCGGCAACAGCGGAGTCCGTATATGGGAGACCCCGGCAGGAGTCCTGAACAGCATTGGGCTACAGAACGTCGGAGTCGACGGCTATCTGAACAAATATCATAAGTTGGCCGCTGGCTGCCTTATACCGGTCATTGCCAACGTAGTTATGGAACGCATAGAAGAGACCTCCGAGACTTTGAGAAGGCTTAGCGGCGCGGAGAACATCGCCGCCGCGGAGCTGAATATATCCTGCCCTAACGTCGACGGCGACGGCATGGCGTGGGGGATGGAAATATGCGGAGCGGCCAAAGCCGTAGCCGCCGCGCGAAAGGTGTGGGGCGGGCCTCTGTGGGTGAAGATGACGCCTCAGGCGGCGGACGCGCCCGAGGTTGCAAGAGCGATCGAAGCCGAGGGAGCCGACGCACTTGTAGTCGCAAATACATGGCTTGGCATGTCAATGGATATGGCGACGGGAAAGCCGGCTTTTAACAGGGTCGTTGCCGGCCTTTCAGGCCCCGCGGTATTCCCTTTGTCCCTGAGGCTCGTGTGGCAGGTGTGCGGCGCGGTAAGGATACCTGTTATCGGGTGCGGCGGTGTCTCGACACCGTCCGACTGTATCGGTATGATGCTTGCGGGTGCTTCCGCGGTCGAGGCGGGCTCCGCGTTTTTCAGAGACGTGAACGCGGCTCGCGCGATATGCGAGGGGCTCCCCGAATATATATCGCGATATGGTAAAGAATCCCTGTCCGAAATCATCGGGCTTGCCAGATAAAATTATTTAACTAAGTTTGGTGGATAAAATGACAAATAACGACGCAGCAGAAAACAGGCAGTTCGTCCTCACGATCGACGGGCCGGCCGGAGCAGGCAAGAGTACGATAGCGCGCCTTGTAGCCGAGAAATCGGAACTGCCATATCTCGATACAGGAGCGATATACAGGGCTATCGCATGGAAATTGAATAACGGCGGCATCGCGCCCGATGAAGAAGAGCGCATAAAGAACGCGCTGCGGGAGATATCGATATCTCTAGCCGGAGGAAAAGTTTCTGTAGATGGACAAGACGTATCAGAAGAAATAAGGACGCCCGAGGTCGATAAAATAGTCTCTCCTTACGCGGCTTT
>JAUNSQ010000217.1 GCA_030539135.1 Synergistaceae bacterium
ATGATTAACGGGTATTTCTTTTAGAAAAAAGATGTATACAGGCTGAATGTCTGTAGAAGCTACAGGGAGGTATATTTATGGCACAAGTAGTAGATACCAGTGATTTTCGCCCAGGTCTCAAGATAAAATGGGAGGGCGGCATGTGGGTCATTCTCGAATGCTCGCATCACAAAATGGGGCGCGGCGGTGCTATCGTCCGCGGCAAGCTCCGCAACCTTGAAACAGGTTCAGGCGTCGAACAGTCGTTCAAATCAGGCGAACGCTTCGAGCGTATCGTCTTTGATGAAAGACCGGCTCAGTATCAGTATAAAGACGGCGAAGACTATGTATTTATGGACATGGAGTCCTACGATCAAGTCACTATTCCTGCCGATGCGCTTGGCGACGTTGTGAAGTATCTTGTAGATGACCTTGAGGTCAGCTTCGATATGTATGAGGGCAAGGTAATGGGAGTTGAGGTCCCGAACTCTGTCACGATGCAGATAACGGATACGCCTCCCGGATTTAAGGGCGACACCGCCTCTGGCGGCGGCAAACCGGCAACGACTGAAACAGGACTTGTTGTCACCGTCCCGTTCTTCGTGGAGAACGGGGAGATGATACTTGTCGATACAAGAACAGGGGAGTATCTCGAAAGAGCAAAAAAATAGTTTGCGCTGCCGCGCAAAAATTACAGGAGGGGTTCTTATGAGCGCACGTGAAAAGATAGCGTACCTAAAAGGTCTGATAGACGGTCAGAGCCTTGCAGATACGCTGGAGAAGGAAAAATTCTATTCAGCACTTACAGACGCTATGGATTCCCTGGCTGAGGCGCTGGAACAACACGAACAGGTACATCAGGAGCTTAACGATTACCTCGAACAGCTTGACGAAGATGTCTGCTCAATCGAAGACGTCCTCGACGACGAATGCGACTGCGGATGCCATGATTTTGACGACGACGAAGACGATGATGAGGACTACGAGAACGTCGACGATGAAGAGTACGCCTCCGTTACATGTCCGCACTGCAAGAAAGAATTTTATTACGAACCTGCGATGTACGGCGATGACGAAGACCTGCTCTGCCCGCACTGCGGCAAGGATTTTAAAATTCCAGATTAGTTTTACGTCCGGCGTCTAGGTTTTGTTAAGATAAGGGAGGTATTATGCTATGACTGAAAAAACAGCCGACAATGTCGCTATGGAAGAGAATGTGAACGCTTCTGGCGACGGCGTAACTATCAACCAGTCCAAATTTGACGGCAAGGTCAGGATATCCGAGGATGTTATCGCGCAGCTTGCCACCAAGGCGCTCTCTAGCGTTGAGGGCGTTTCTCCGGCCAGCCCGGGGCTTATGGCTAACCTCAGGCTCGGCAGGAAGACCGTCAACGGCGTGAGGATATCTATATCCGAGGGCGAAGCTACGGAAATAGTGATCGACGCCTATGTGTCGATCAAATATGGCATGCGTATCCCAGACGTCTGCTGGGATGTTCAAGAGGCCATAAAGGAACAGGTGGAGCGTTTCACGGGCTATGTCATCAAGAGCGTGAACGTCTTTGTCCAAGGCGTAACGTTCGCCGACAAAAAATCCGCCGACGCCGAACAGGCGGTCGAGGAGTCGGAAGATATCCTTGACGGCCAGATATAAGAGTTAATAACGTGAGGCCGGCGTCCACACAAGGGCCCGGCCTCGCTTATATTGGGAGGTGAGCTCTTGC
>JAUNSQ010000088.1 GCA_030539135.1 Synergistaceae bacterium
GAATCAGTTCCTAACGAACAAGGCTGACCAGCCTGCGACGGTGTCCACAGACATAAGAATCATGCTTTCCGGCACGGCCTCGCCGGATACGGCGGCAGGAGCGATAGCGCTCACGTTAGCCGGTAATCCAATCAGCGCGGACACGAACGACGTGATAAAGATGCCGTACAGGGTGTTCACCGGCCCGATCACTTTGCGTTTCCTCGAGACGCTGGGCAAAAAATATGACAACTCCGTAATAACGTTCACTGACGTTAACGCGGAGGCAACGTACTGCAAAAGGATAACAGAAAACGGCATAACGCTTAGCCCGTCGACGGCGACTGTCAACCCTGGAGGCAAGATAACGATCACAGCGGCGAACGGGGCGGGCGACACAGACCTCGAAAACTGGAAGTTGGCAGGGCTGTATGACGCTCTGCCATTTACAGTCATTTCCAGCACTCCTGCGACGCTGACTCTACGCGCAAACAGCGAGTCCGGCGTCGGCGCGCACGATGTCTTCGCCGCGGTCAGCGGCGACATATCCGGAATGTTGGCGCGTAACGGCGGCCAGGGCTCTGTTATCACAATAGCCAAGCGCGGAGCCCCCTCCGATGACATTACGCCGGACACAAGCTGGTATGACAGCGGAAGCTCCGGGCCGTTTGACATTTCGACGGCTGAACAGCTGGCCGGCCTCGCTAAGATAGTCAACGACGGCGACAGCCTTAAAGGAAAGACAGTGCGGATGACTGGCGATATAAACCTGAACGGCGACAAGAGCGACTGGACGTCGATAGGCACGGAGGGCCGCCCGTTTGAAGGCACTTTCAACGGCGGCGGCAAGTCTATTACAAACATGGACAGCTCAGGCGGCGGACTGTTTGGAGCCATAGGCGCAGACGGCGTGGTGGAGAACGTTACAGTGAGCGGCTCTGTTACAGGCGACGACACCGCTGGGATCGTCGCGGGGACAAACGCCGGAACAATTTCCAACGTTACAGTCAGCGGCAGCGTTGAAGGAACGGGGAATATAGGCGGCATAGCCGGAGACAACAGCGGAACCATCAAGTCCGTCAACAGCGGCGCGGACGTGAGATCCTACACTGGCGGCGCGGGCGGTATAGCAGGGAACAACAGCGGCACGGTCAATGACGCCACAGCCACCGGGACGACCGCGGGCGCGTCCGGCAAAACGGGCGGCCTCGTAGGCGTGAACGAGACGGGCGGCACAGTGAAGGACTCGAACTGGATAACCAAGTCAGGCGAGGCTAAGCCGGGGGTCGGCACTGGAGAACAGCCGACTGGCGACAGCCGCAGCTATACGAACGAAACGTCAGGCGACATGCCGATAACAACGGTGACTCTCGCCGTGACGGACATCACGACGGACGCGAACGGCGGCTTCACCATCACGGCGAAGGCATATCCTGAGCAGTCGAAGAACAAGACGGTGAAGCTTATGGTGAAGAGCGGGGACGTGACTCAGGCCGCGGCGTGGAGCATAACGACGGCGGCTTTGGCGGACGGCGCGCTCACCTTCTCGCCGGACAGCTTCGAGGCGGACGGGCTGCCGCACGACATAACGGCGACTGGCGCCGCGGGCAGCTACGAGATAGCCATAGCGCGCGCTGCGGACGCTAAAGAGCTTGCGGACTTCACGCTCAAAACGACGGAAGAGCCGCCGCATAGCGGCGGAGGAGGATGCTCCGCCGGATTTGGGACGTTGCTCGCGCTTGCGCCGCTCCTTGCGCTGACGAGAAGAAAACGCAGATAAAATATAAAAGGACCTGCGCGTTTCCGCGCAGGTCCTTTTTGTCTGTCTTTGATATAAGCCGCTTAGGCTCGGTCTTGTCGGCAAGGCGGCTAAATTTCTGTGATATAGATATACTTTCTCAGAGTGTTGAAAAGGTTGTCGATGTTTATCGGCTTTGCTATATGCCCGTTCATCCCCGCCGCGATAGCGGCTGAGACGTCCTCCTTGAAGGCGTTGGCCGTCATCGCGAGTATCGGGACGATCCTCGCGTCGGGGTGGCCGGAGGCGCGTATCGCTCTCGCTGCCTTGTGCCCGTCCATGACCGGCATCTGAATGTCCATGAGTATTATCTTATAGGTCCCGGCGGGCGCCGCGAGGAACATGTCCAGCGCTTCCTTGCCGTCCATCGCGTTGTCCACGGAGAAGCCAACCTTCGTCAGTATCGCGGTGGCTATCTCCTTGTTCATATCGTTGTCCTCCGCGAGCAGCAGGCGCATACCCTTAAACTCCTCCGGTATTTGCTGTTTTTGAGCCTTCTTTACGGGCTTGTCCGCGCCCCTCGCGAAGAGCGTGGAGACCGTGTCGAAGACCGTGGACTGGAAGAGCGGCTTCGACAGGAACGTATTTACGCCGAGCTGCTTTGCGGTGTCCATTATCTCGCTTATGTCATAGGCTGTTACTATTATGACCGGCGTGTCGCTGAGAGTCTCGCGGATGTGCCTGACGGTCTCGATGCCGTCCATCCCGGGCATGACCCAGTCGATGAGGCAAAGGTCTTATCTCTTGCCCTCCGCCCGCGTTTTTTTAAGCAGCTCGAGCGCTTTCACGCCGGAGGTCGCGGTGTCGCAGACGATGCCGCATCGGTTCATGAGCAGGCGCATATATTCGCAGGCGCTCGGTTCGTCGTCCACCACGAGCGCGCGCAAGTGCGAGAAGTCATAACTCGCGCCGGAGCCGTCCTTCTCCTTGGAGTACCTGTTCATGGGGAGGTTCACTGTGAACGTCGTGCCCTTGTCCTTGACGCTTTTCACCTCGATGTTTCCATGCATCAGGTCGCAGAGATTTTTCGCTATCGAAAGCCCCAGCCCTGTGCCGCCGAACCTTCGCCCTGTCTCCGCGCTCTCCTGCTCGTATGGCTCCCATATATGCTTTAGATATTCGGGGGCCATGCCGATGCCCGTGTCCGTTATCTCGAATTTTATGTTCGTGAGCTTGTCGCTGATGTCTATCTGTGAGATGGTCAGCCTGACCTCGCCCACTTCGGTGAACTTTACGGCGTTTGCCAAAAGGTTGACGAGTATCTGACGCAGCCTTGTCTGGTCGCCGATGAAGAACTCGTCCGTTATGCTCTTCAAATCGACCTCGAAGCGGATCCCCTTTGCTGAGGCCTGATTGTGGAAGAAAACCGAGACAGACGTTATAAGCTGCCGGAAGTCGAACGGCTCGCTCGCGATGATGACCTTGCCGCTCTCTATCGCGGACATCTCAAGCACCTCGTTTATTATGAGCAGCAAGTGCTGAGAGGCTATATTGGCCTTTTTGATGCAGTCGCGAATCTTATCTATATTTTCATCCGGCTCAGCCTCCACTATCGCGTGATAGCCAATGATGGCGTTGAGCGGCGTGCGTATCTCATGGCTGATGCGCGAAGTGAAGATGCTCTTCGCCTTGTTCGCGCTGTCCGCGAGGACGATAGCGTCACAGAGTTCTTCGTGGCTCTTTTTCAGGCTCTCCTGCGCCTCCATCAGCTCCGTGATGTCGGTCAGCGTGCCGAAGTAGACGGAGCAGCCGTCCCTCTCCTCGAAGAAAGACGCCTGTATCTTCAGCCAACACTCGCTCCCGTCCATCCTGCAAGCCCGGCTGGAAAACGAGATAGGCTCCTTCTGTCTCTCCTTTTCGTAGAGAAGGGAGATTATTGAGGCCTTCTCCTCCACCGTAAAGCCGTAGATGATAGACTTGCCGAAGACTTCCTTTGCCGTGGCGCGCATGAAGTCCAGATACTTCTGGTTCGCGCCCAGCAGCAGCACGTCGCCGTCCTTAAACATCCACTTAGCGGTGAAGCCCGGCATGTTTTCAAGCGTCATATCGTAGGTCTTTTGAAGCAGCGCGTGACGCGCCGCGTGTCCTGCGGCCTCGTGCTGCGCCGTGATGTCGATAAGCACGGATAGATGCACCGGGGCGTCATAGCCTGGCATACGCGTAACAGAACTGCTGGTGTTTACCCAGACTATGTGCCCGTCGCGATGTCTGACGGGGAATTCGATGTACTTGCTCTTCCCCGTGGCGTTCTGCTCCCGCACTGTAGCGAGGACGCTTTCTTCGTACTCCGGCGGGATAAGGTCTCTGAAACCGCGCGGCAGCTCCCGCAAGAATTGCTCCCTCGTGTAGCCGAACATATCGTGGTATCGCTCGTTGAAGAAGATATAGTTCAGCTTGTCCCCGTCGAGCGTCAGGGCCGCGACGCCCCCGTTCACTCCCTGCAGGATAGACTGTATCTGCTCGGCGTCGATTATCTTCTGTGTGGTTGATTTCTTCTCCGCCGCGTTGTCGGGCAGCGCGGCTTCGCTCATCCCGACGGCGTTCTGTACGGCGTGCAGCAGCAGCGGCCTGCTGTTGATAGGTTTTGTGATGAAGCTGTCCGCGCCGCAGGCGACAGCCTTTTCGTGGGCCTCCTCATCGTCCGGCGAAGTCATGACGACGACAGGTATCTGCGACAAGGGCGAGCCTGTCTTTATCTTCCGCAGGGTAGAATATCCGTCCATGTCCGGCAGGTCGATATCCATCACGACAGCGGATATAGACTTGGCTCTATCGTTTATTATGTTGAGAGCTTCCTTGCCGGCGCGGGCCTCGAATACGTCATACTCGCATTTGAGAATGCCTGCCAGCGCGGCGCGGACTATGGGGCTGCCATCTACTGCCAGTACTGCTCTTTTCATGACTCCACCTCGCCTGTTCGTTTATGCCATGACTAAAAACATACAGATCGTTGAAGCCGCTTCATACGAAAGGTTCAATAATTATATCATATTTAGTAATAATTCAAAAAATTCGCCCCGTTCAGAGCGCCTTGAGATCATTTGCGGTTTTGCGTTAGAGTGTCGGCGCGATAAATCGGAAGTCGTCAAATCAGAATACCCTGTCGCCATTTTTTACCTGCTCTGAGGTACGCAGTAAAACGACGCCCGGCGCTGATTCTGTTCCGAGGATCCTCACCTCGCTCTTTACTGAACCGATATGCAGCGGCGCAAGATTTACACAGCAAATCACCTGCAGGCCGACTAGATCTTCCGGCTTATACAGAGTCGTTATCTGTGCGGAAGATCTCTTTACGCCAAGTTCCTCGCCAAAATCGATTTTTAACACATACGCTGGATTTCTTGATTTTTTGTTATCCGAGACTTCTAAGATAGTTCCCGCTCTCATTTCAACTTTTTCAAAATCCTCTACTTCTATCATTTGTTTGCTCCTCCAAATTCCAGTTTTATCCATCATATCCGATTCGGAAATAATCCAGATACTTCTTGAATTTATCCTGCGCCGCGAGGCAGGCGTCCGTTAGGAAGCCCCGCTCGGAACTCCACTCGCTGAGTCCGCGATAGTAGAACAGCTTCAGCTCTTCGTCGATGATGAACGGAACGATCTCGTTCCGCAGGCATTCCTTGAACAGAATGAGCCGTCCCACGCGCCCGTTGCCGTCCTGAAAAGGGTGGATAGACTCGAAGCGGTAATGAAAATCTATCAGCTCAACGAACGTTTTCTTCTTCACAGCGTTGTATTCCTTCAACAGCGCCGCGACCCGCTCCGCTGTCTCCTCCGGCGCGGCGGTATCTTTGCCGCCCACCTCATTGGGAAGTTTCTTGTAATCGCCCACGGCAAACCAGTCCTTGCGTGAATCGCTGGTGCCGTTTTTCAGGGTCCTGTGCAGCTGTTTGATAAAGGCTTCGCTGAGCGGCTGATTTGCCTGTTCGATGACCATATCTATGCACTTAAAATGGTTGGCCGTCTCCACGATATCGTCAACATTCACCGTTCCGACCGCGCCAATGGTGTTCGTTTCGTAAATATAACGGGTCTGGTCGTGCGTCAGACAGCTGCCCTCGATATGGTTGGAATTATAGGTAAGCTCGATCTGTACTTTGTGGTAGATTCCGCCGGAGACTTTGCCCGCCTTTTCCCGTCGCAGGTGGCCGAGCAGGGTCTTCGGCTCGTCTGTGTGTTTGTTGCTGCGCTCGGGACGCCGTGCGTTTTCGGGAACGCTCCATCTCTTACCCGTCAGGAATGCCCCCGGTATTTTCCCGGCGGCACAATAGTTCCTCACCGCCCGCTCAGACAGCGCCCATTTTTTTGCGGTTTCCGCGACCGATAAATACTTCATGCGCCACCTCCATGGTGGGTATAGTATTACATACTATCGGCAAGAAATCAATGGATACTTCTCGAGTAATTTATGGTTTCTTGCCGATAACGGTTTAAGTCCCCGCCGAGAAGGCATCATCGTTGACGGCGTTAGAAGACCTTCCAGCATTTTTCTTTCATGAACTGACGAATGACCGCCGCGTCCTTGCCTTCATAATAATCGACAAGCAGCCTTTTGAAGTCGGGGACCTCTTTCTCCGGTATGACGAGAAAGCCACCCCCTCGCGCTATGAGATAGTGGTTCGCAAAAATGACGGCGGCGCGTTTATTGCCGTCAAGGAAAATCTGAGTTTTCATACAATAAAGGCATAGTTCTATGGCTATGTCGATATC
>JAUNSQ010000089.1 GCA_030539135.1 Synergistaceae bacterium
TCCGAGCCGTTCTTAAAAAGCCCCTTGAGCGTTATAAGCGCGTGCTTTCTCTTATCCAGCGTGTAGAGCTTGTGCGTCGTGGAGGATGAACCTACGGCGTTGAGCACATGCACGTCAAACGCGAGGGTCGCGCTGTTGTCGACCTTTATCGTGTAGCCAGAGTCGACCGCTAGGTGTCCCGTCTCGCTTGCCGGATCGCTGAGCATATCGTTGACGCCCTTGCAGTAATCGTTTATCACTTGGACAGAGTCGGACATGAGGCTGGCGTTGAGGGCAGTCTGAGCTTTCTTATCGATGAGCCCTGTGACTATTGGCGTTACGACTTTTGCCGTGAAACCTTTATACGTGGATTGGTAAGTGCTGAACGTCGCGACCGCGACGCTGTCGACCTTTTTGGCTGTCGCCGCAAAAGCCGGAAGAGCTGAGAGCGCGATGACAAGTATTGCGGTAATTAATGTCTTTTTCATATTAAACCCCTCGCTTTCAATATCTGAATGTCTGTAACTGTTTTATCATTCTATCATGATTATTGCTGTTTGTTCTTAATCATTTTCGCGACGTTTGCGCCGAGCTGTCTGCACAACCCTAAGTCGTTATCCGTTGGGCATGACTTGACCTCGACAGACGGTTCCGCAAGCTCCCAGCCGCCGTTCTGTTCCGCAAAGAGCTGCAGCTCTGCCAGCGCGCCCTTGCTCCAGCTGTATGAGCCGCAGATACCGAGCACGCGGTTCTTCATCATTTTATTGGCGAGCGTGCGGCAGAGGTGAGCTACAGGCGGATAAAGCTCAGTATTGTATGTGCAGCTTCCTATCACTAGCCCTCTGTATTTCCATATATCACGTACCATGAAGGAGATGTTTGAGCGCGACGCGTCATGGACTATGACGTCCTGTATGCCGTTCTCGCTGAGGGACCTGGCTATCGCGTCCGTCATGAACTTAGTGTTGCCGTACATCGAACCGTAAACTACTACGACCCCCTCTTCCGTCTCGTGGCGGCTCCATTTGTCGTAAAGGTCTACTATATGCCATGGGTTCGTGCGGTGTATCGGTCCATGGGCGGGGCAGATCATCTTTAAGTCCAGTCCGCGCACTTTAGCGATGGCCTTTTGTGTCGGCGCGGCGTAACGTCCGACGATATTAGCGAAGTAACGCAGCGTCTCCGATTCGTAATGCGCCATATCAAGCTCGTCGTCGAATATCCCGCCTTCAAGCGCGGAGAACCCGCCGAAAGCGTCGGTGGAGAAGAGGACCTTCTCAGTGGTATCGTAAGTCACCATACTCTCCGGCCAGTGGACCATCGGAATTAGCGCAAAGGTAAGTTTGTGGCGCCCAAGGTCCAGCACGTCGCCATCTTTCACCTCAACGATACCGTCTGTAATGCCGTAAAAAGCGTCGAGCATCTCTATCGTTTTTTTATTCCCCACGATTTTCATGTTGGGGTATAGCTGCCTTAGCATTCTTATCGAGCCTGAATGGTCCGGCTCCATGTGGTCGACTATGAGGTAATCTATCTGTTTCCCATTTGGCAGGATAGAATTCAGGCGCTCAATGTAATCGGAGAGGTTAGCGCTCTTGATGGTGTCGATCAGCGCCGTTTTCTCGTCGTTGATCAAATATGCGTTATACGCTACGCCGCGCGGAAGTGACCATAATCCCTCGAACAAATCTGTTTCGCGGTCGTTGCCGCCTATCCAGTAGATCGAATCTGTGACCTTGATTGCCTTCTGCATGAGTTGCCAACTCCTTTGTAGTTTTGTCCTGCGCATCATTATTACTATATATACCGCAAATTTTAAATAGTAAATATGTGTAATTTAACGGGCGTGGCTGGCGTCATTTTGATGTAAATATTATATTCATACAAGAAAGATTTTTCGGAATATTTAATTTATAATGGAATTACGTGAGAAAAAATTTAAATATAAAAAATTGTGAACTAAAAAATCAGCGCTATGACCGTAATCTTAAGAGACGATGTCCGTATGCTGGGACGAAAATGCAAGATTGTGAATTCAATTTTTATTTGTCTAAAATGAGCGGTCAATTGTTGCAATTTTTATCAACCTGCTTAATAATAACACTATCTAGTGATTTATCCCAAGCAGTGTGCAGGTGTCCGTTCAACACGGTCACATAACGTTTTAAGGAGGCGGAGTAAGTGTTCGATTCAAAACAGCTTCAGGAAGTATCAGAGGGACAGAAACTTTATGATGCAGCAGTTGAGAAGGCTCTTGTAAAGGGGCCAGAGCGCAAGGCTAACTTCACGACAGGTGGCGGTATTCCTCTTAAGAGGACGTATACGCCGGCAGATGTCGACAACGTCGACTACAGCAAAGACCTTGGTTTCCCAGGTGAATTCCCTTATACGCGAGGCGTGCAGCCCACGATGTATCGCGGACGTTTCTGGACGATGCGTCAGTATGCTGGATTCGCGACGGCTGAAGATTCAAACAAACGTTACCGTTATCTTCTCAGCCAGGGTACGACGGGACTTTCGGTCGCTTTTGACCTTCCGACACAGATAGGCTATGACTCGGACGACCCGATGGCGATCGGCGAATGCGGCAAAGTCGGCGTCGCTATTGACAGCCTTGCCGATGCGGAGATACTCTTCGACCAGATCCCGCTGGATAAGGTCTCGACATCCATGACGATCAACGCCCCAGCGTCCGTACTCCTCTCCATGTACATTGCAGTCGCCGAGAAACAGGGCGTCCCCATGAGCGCTCTTTCCGGCACGATACAGAACGACATCCTTAAAGAATATATCGCGCGCGGCACGTATATCTTCCCGCCGAAGCCGTCGATGCGTCTCATCACCGACATCTTTAAGTTCTGCAGCGAAAATATCCCGAAGTGGAACACTATCTCCATCTCCGGCTACCATATCCGCGAAGCTGGCTCGACGGCTATCCAGGAAGTGGCTTTCACGCTAGCCGACGGTATCGCCTACATTGAGGCGGCGATCAAATCGGGACAGGATCCTAACGTGTTCGGCAAACGCCTCTCCTTCTTCTTCAACGCTCATAACGATTTCCTCGAAGAAGTCGCTAAGTTCCGCGCGGCGCGTAAGCTCTGGGCAAAGATCATGAAAGAACGCTTTGGCGTCACGGACAAACACGCGCTCACGCTTCGCTTCCACACACAGACGGCGGGATGCACGCTTACCGCGCAGCAGGCGGAGAACAACATCGTTCGCGTCGGCATCCAGACGATGGCCGCGGTATGCGGAGGCACACAGTCTCTCCATACAAACAGCCTTGACGAAGCCCTCGCGCTTCCAACGGACAAGTCGGTACGCATCGCCCTTCGCACGCAGCAAATAGTAGCTTACGAATCGGGCATCACCAACGTAGTCGACCCTCTCGCGGGGAGCTATGCCATTGAAGCTCTTACGAAGCAGATCGAAGACGGCGCTTGGGAATACATCAAGAAGATCGACGAGATCGGCGGAATGCTCACTGCTATCGAAAAAGGCTATCCGCAGAAGCACATACAGGATGCTGCCTACGATTACCAGAAATCTATTGAATCAGGCGACCGCGTTATCGTCGGAGTCAACAAGTTCCATATCGACGAAGACATGTCGGAGCGCAAGCTCCTTAAAGTTGACGCCAGCGTTGGAGTCAACCAGATCAATAAGCTCCACGCCATGAAAGAGAAACGCGACAACGTCAAAGTCAAGAATTGCCTCGAAGCTATCCGTAAGGGCGCGCAGGGGGACGACAATCTTATGCCTCTCATCCTCGACGCTGTTCGCAACTATGCGACAGAGGGCGAGATTTGCGGCGTTCTTCGTGACGTGTTTGGCGAATATAAGGAAAACGTGGTCCTTTAGGTTTTCCGGTGAGCAGATAAGGAGGAATAGATTATGGATCGTAAAATTCGCGTAGTTGTTGCGAAGCCAGGACTTGATGGTCATGACCGTGGTGCAAAGGTCGTAGCAAGAGCGTTTAGAGATGCCGGTATGGAAGTCATCTACACAGGACTTCGCCAGACCCCGGAGCAGATAGTTGCCACCGCGATACAGGAAGACGCCGACGCGATCGGTATCAGCATTCTTTCGGGCGCGCATGAATACTGCTTCAAGACGATAATAGAACTGCTTAAAGAGAAAAACGCGGAAGATATCATAGTGTTTGGCGGCGGAGTTATCCCCGAGACAGATTATCCTACGCTTCTCGGTTTTGGCGCTGGGGCTATCTTCGGTCCTGGCACTCCGACGACGGAGACTATAGAATGGCTTGAGAAGGCCGTTGCAGAAAAGAGAGCGAAAGAGGCGTAACGATTTATGAAAATCAAAAACGTAGACCATATAGGCGTCGCCGTTAAGAGCATCGACGAAGCCCTGAAATTCTGGGAAGAGGCGCTTGGCGTCAAATGCCACGGGATTGAAGAAGTAGCCGAACAGAGAGTCAAGACGGCATTTCTTCCTATCGACGACACAGAATTCGAGCTTCTCGAAGGCACAACGGAAGACAGCCCAGTATCCAAGTTTATCGAAGCTAAAGGGCAGGGGATCCAGCATGTGGCGGTCAGGGTCGATGATATCGAAGCGACTCTTGCCGAGCTCAAAGAGAAGGGCGTTCGTCTTATAGACGAAAAGCCTCGTATTGGCGCTGGCGGAGCGAAGATAGCATTCGTCCACCCTAAGTCAAGCGGCGGAGTGTTGCTGGAAATTTG
The DNA here is from genome assembly GCA_030539135.1 of Synergistaceae bacterium. Taxonomy (GTDB): domain Bacteria; phylum Synergistota; class Synergistia; order Synergistales; family Synergistaceae; genus JAUNSQ01. The sequence goes on from JAUNSQ010000089.1 coordinate 4,686, forward strand.
TCAGCGTGATTAAATATAACATCGGCTGTTTATTTTAACAGCCGACGTTAATGTTTTTTATGTACCAAACAAACAAGGAGGCTAGAAATGTAATGGCGGACAAAACTATTAACGAACTGTGCGCTGCTCTCGTTGAGAAACGGGAAAAGGCCGCGCAGGGCGGTGGCGCTAAAGCTATCGCCAAACAGCACGAAAAGGGAAAAATGACCGCGCGCGAGCGTATCGACGCGATCCTCGATCCCGGAAGTTTCGTGGAAATTGATGAATTTGTTGAACACCGCTGTGTAAATTTCGGACTTGAAAAGACTATTTTCCCTGGAGATGGCGTAGTAACAGGATATGGCACCATCGAGGGACGTTTAGTATATCTTTTCAGCCAGGATTTCACGGTAATGGGCGGTTCGCTTGGCGAACAGCATGCGGCTAAGATATGCAAAGTCCTTGACCTCGCGCTCACAAACGGCGCGCCTTTCATTGGAATCAACGATTCGGGCGGAGCTCGCATCCAGGAAGCGGTCGACGCTCTCTCTGGTTACGGCAACATATTCTTCCGCAACGTCAAGGCAAGCGGGATAATTCCGCAGTTCTCGATCATATCCGGCCCATGCGCGGGCGGCGCGGTCTACAGCCCGGCGCTTACGGATTTCATCTTCATGGTCGACAAAATCGGTATAATGCACATCACCGGCCCCGCGGTCATCAAGTCTGTAACGGGTGAGGACGTAACGTCGGAGCAGATCGGCGGAGCTAAAGCTCATAACTCAACGTCGGGATGCGCTCATTTCTTTGCGAACAACGAGACAGAGTGCTATGCGCAGGTACGCAGAGTTCTTAGTTATCTTCCCAGCAACAACATGGAAGAGCCGCCCTTCAAAGACACGAACGACGACCCGTCGCGTATGGACATGTCTCTCAGAGATATGGTCCCGACGAACCCTAACAAGGGCTATGATGTCCGCGATGTGATCAAGAAGGTCGTCGATAACGCAGATTTCTGTGAAGTACAGGAACTCTATGCAAGGAATATCGTCACAGGTTTTGCGAGAGTTGGCGGACGCGTTATCGGTATCATCGCGAACCAGGCGAACTTTATGGCCGGATGCCTCGACATCGACGCTTCCGACAAAGCCAGCCGTCATATCCGTATCTGCGACGCATATAACATCCCTATCGTCACATTTGAAGACGTTCCAGGGTATCTCCCTGGACTCAAGCAGGAGATGGGGGGAATCATTCGCCACGGCGCGAAGCTGCTCTATGCGTACAGCGAGGCCACAGCGCCTAAGATCACGATAGTCCTCCGTAAGGCGTACGGCGGTTCATATATAGGAATGTCCAGCAGACACCTTGGAGCTGATGCCGTTCTTTCATGGCCGCAGGCGGAAATAGCGGTAATGGGCGCGGAAGGCGCGGCGAATATAATCTTCCGTAAAGAAGTCGAAGCTGCCGAAGATAAGGCTGCAACGCGCGCCAAACTGATAGACGAGTATAAAGAAGCGTTTGCAAATCCGTATTTCGCGGCATCGCGCGGCTATGTGGACAGGGTCATTCTTCCTGAAGAGACTCGCCCCGCGCTTTATCAGGCGCTCCTTATGACAGAGACGAAGAGCGAACTTCGTCCAAAACGTAAACACGGCGTAATGCCGAATTAAGGGGAGAATTTAAGATGGGCACATCCAGTGTAGCATCGTTTTTTGTAGGCGTCCCCGGCGGACTCGTTATGTCGATGATAGCTTTCAGTATTGTTTTTATCGTCATTACAGGGCTTATGCTCGTAATGATGAGCATGAAAC
>JAUNSQ010000090.1:0-4142 GCA_030539135.1 Synergistaceae bacterium
GGACAAAGCCATCTGGCTTAAGTTCAAAGGGAAGGAAGAAATCGCCCTTAACCAGCCCTCCGAGCTCAACCGCTATCTCTCGTCAGGGACGATAAAGGGGATTAACACGTTCGTCAACGCGATGCGGACTTTCCGGGAAGGCGGCTACCTGATAATCGACGAACTGGAAAACCACTTCAACAAAGAGATTGTGGCGACTTTGATCCGCTTCTATATGGACAGGCAGATCAACTCAAAGGGCGCGGTGCTTGTTTTCTCCACTCACTACTCCGAGCTTCTTGACGAGTTTGAACGCAATGACAACGTAGTCGTTGTCAGAAACCAGGGCGGAATCGACGTTGAAAACCTGTCCAGAAGGTACAAGCGGAATGACATCAAAAAAAGCGAAGCGTACCAGAGCGACTTCCTTGAAGGCACGGCCCCCGTATACGAAGCCTATATGAACTTAAAACACGCTCTGCTCGTATCCGTTGTCTCAGGACAAGCGCAAAGATGAAGATAACGCTGGGAAGATATGTGGCCTGCATTTGCGAGGGGGCCGCGGAGCAGGCCGTTATAGAACTGCTGCTGGACGGTGAAAAGCTGATTTTTCCAAGAACCAGACTTCTTGACGAAGAAATCATCAGAACTCGCAGCGCGCGCCAGTTTGAGGAAAGATACCTGCGCAAGGGGTTTGACGGGAAAATAACTGTGCTCAGGATACTGGACTCGCGGCGGGAATCCTTCACACTCAGCAAAGCCTACGCGGGCAAGGTTGACGTGGTCAATGTCATCACGGCGCCGGAGATAGAGATGCTTATCATCTTCAGCGAGGGCAGATACGAGGAGTACAGGAAATCCGGGCTGAAGCCAAGCGACTTCTGCAAGTCCGCCCTCCAGCACCATAATGTGAAGTCGTCGGCCTTTGTAAAAAGCCACTTCTGCGACATCAACAGGCTGATAGCTGCAATCCAGACTTACAGGAGCAAGTCAAACATCAGGAAGGGCGAGTATTCGCTGGCGGACCTGTTGAAGTGAGACTGGCTGTCAACCTGGAAACCAACAATTATGAAAGGACTCTTTCCATGACGGACAATACTGCAATGGTTATGATGGCAGCATGGGGCTTCACAGAGCGGTTTCCCGCCCTTGCTTCGGCGTACCCGGACTTATCCGCCGGGCGCGTTATTTCTCAGGAGAAGGGGATATATCGTGTAATCTGCGAGCTTGGGGAACAGAGCGCCGCAGTATCCGGGAAGTTCCGCTTTGAAGCTGCGTCCGTTTCCGACTATCCCGCCGCCGGAGACTTCGTCATGCTGTCCCCCGGAGAGAACGGAAGTCAGGCTGTCATTCATCATGTGCTTCCGCGAAAGAGCGTGTTTATCCGCAAGGCGGCGGGCACGGCAAAGAACGAGCAGGTTGTCGCCGCCAACATCGACACAGTATTCATCTGCATGTCCTTAAACAACGACTTCAACGTCAGGCGTATCAGGAACAAAAACTTTGTAAGCGATGTCAATTCACGTCTGAGCAGGCGGAACGTGAAAAGGGCACAGAAAGAGAGCTGACCAATGCGAATCTTCGTTGACGCTGACGCCTGCCCGGTAGTGCGCATCGTTGAGCGAATCGCTCAGCGGCACTCTATTCCTGTAACGCTTCTCTGCGACACCAACCATGTGCTGATATCCGACTATGCGGAAGTGCGCTATATCGGAGCCGGGGCCGACGCGGTGGACTTTGCGCTGGTCAACCTTTGCCATAAGAGCGATATCGTAGTGACACAGGATTATGGCGTTGCGGCGATGGCGCTTGGCAAAGGCGCGTATGCCATTCACCAGTCTGGTTTGTGGTACACAAACAACAACATCGACCGAATGCTCATGGAGCGCCACTTAGCGAAGAAGGCGCGGCGCGCCTCGGCCAAATGCCATCTGAAAGGCCCTGCGAAACGGACTGAACAGGATGACGCGGTTTTTGAGGAAGCCTTTGAGCGGATGATTGAACATGCTTCCAGCCTGCCTGCATTATGTGACCAACCGCTACGATCAGGGCTATAAGATTGGCCAGTCCGACAGCGTCAGCTCGTATGAGGCGGTTGTTGGTAAACAGTTGTTCGAGGCGTATTCTTACACGAACAGTTCAGTCAAGGGACAGAAGAAGATGAAATGAGAAGATTGTCTGGAGGGATTTACACAAAATCGCAAGCACTACCCATTTTGGCTCGGCATAAGCGACTCGCACAAATCGCAAACTCTGCGATTTGGCTTGTTTTCAGTTACGTCACTCTTCGCTGTCAAGCCAGCCGGCTAAATCCAGGATTTGTATCCCTTCGTATGAATACCTTGGGTGGTGAGTATTTGCCAGCAGTATTTTGGGATACGCGTCATGGATAGAAAGCAGTGGCGCCGCTTCCCGTTCAAATGTGCTTTCATCTGCTATGTTGTCTGAAACCTGAAAATATACGCGTTTGTCCGCCTTCTGCGCCACGAAGTCTATTTCTTTCTGATACAGCTTGCCCACATATATCTCGTAGCCTCTGCGCATAAGCTCTATGGCGGCCATATTTTCATAAATCCTGCCATAGTCAATGTTCTTCTTTCCCAAGGCCGCAAAGCGAAAGCCAGTGTCGCAGAGATAATATTTTTGATTCGTATTCAGATAGGCCTTGCCCTTGATATCAAACCGCTTCACCTTGTAAAAGAAAAACGCCTGCTCCAGATAGGACAAATAGTTCCCTATCGTATTATGTGTCGTTTTTATCTTGCCGGAGATGAGCGTATCGGTGATTTTATTAGGCGACACCAGATTGGCAATGTTATCCATCATAAAATCGGTCAATTTTGTTATCAAATACTTATCCTGGATAGCGTACCTTGTGACCAAGTCGCGCTCGATTACTGTTTTGTTGATGGAATTCAGATAAGAATATCTATCGATTTCATTCGTATAGACGTATGAACCTGCCATGCCGCCATACTCCTGATATTTGCCAAAGGCCTCCGCAGTATTCTGAATATCGGAAAAATAACTCCTGAATTCCCTAAAGGAAAACGGGTAGACCTCAATCTCCATAACCCTGCCAGTGAACAGGGTTGACAGGTCGCTGCTTAACAGGAAAGCGTTGGAGCCGGTTATGTAGATGTCATAATTCCCGCTTCTGTGGAGGCTGTTGATAGTTATCTCGAACTGCTTGCACAGCTGCACCTCATCGACGAAGAGGTAATTGCTGCGTCCGCCGATATATCGTTCGGTGATATATTCGTTGAGCCTGTGATATTCTTTCAACCCTTCATTCTTTATATCCTGCAAATCTACAAAGATGATGTTGGCGTCTGCGTCGTCGCCCTTGATATATTCGATATAGGATTGCATAAGCTGCGACTTGCCAGATCTTCTCATTCCGGTTATTACCTTTACGTCTGGAGTGCCGCGCAAGCGGGCAAGCCTGTCCATGTATTTTTTTCTATAGATTATTTTCATTTACCCCACCGCCTCACAGCAGGATTATAGCACAGCCGCTAACGAAACTCAAAAAAAATTACAGTTTCGTTAGCGGCGTGTTCTTTGCGTCTTACGTATTTCATGCAATGAAGTTTGGTGGGCCGCGTTTCATTTTTAAAATTATTATTGTAATCGCCTTGCCGCGAGTGACATTGCACGTTATACTTACCAGATATAAATATCTGAACAACTTGAGATTAATTTTTGAAAGCGTGTTCAGGGGGGGGGGCACGTTATGAAGCTAAAGAAATCCGCATTTGACATTATTAAATATTTTATGTCGCTTTTGAACGAAACCTTTACAGACCACGGCATCAGGGTGGCGTATATATACCTTCGGCTCTCTGAGTATGAAGGGGCGCTGACCATCAACATGCTGCAAAGCCTCATATTTCTCTGCATGTTCCACGACGTCGGCGCTTATAAGACAGAGGAGATAGAGGACCTGCTAAAATTTGAGGTCGCCAACACGCTGTCTCACTCCGTCTATGGCTATTTGTTCATCAAATACTTCTCGCCGCTGAGCGACTACGCCCCAATCATTCTTTATCACCACCTGCACTACGACCAGAGGGACAAATGCCGCCTGAGGCTGAAGGAGCAGGCCATGAGGCTGAACCTCGCGGACAGGATAGACATATGCGCCGTGAACAATAAGGAAA
>JAUNSQ010000090.1:4152-6470 GCA_030539135.1 Synergistaceae bacterium
TGTAAAGCTCATTAGACAGGCGGACGCGAAATACCACATACTCGAACACCTGCGCGACGGCTCTTGCGAGTCGGAGGTGCGCGAATACTACGACAGCCACATATACAGGGACGAGATGCTCGACAGCCTCATCAGAATGCTCGCCATGACGATAGATTTCAAGAACGAGAGCACGCTCTCGCACTCCATCCAGACGGCGCAGATAGCAAAGACGCTTGGCCGGTGCTGCGGCGTGACGGGCGAGGGGCTTGACGACCTTTACTACGCGGGACTGCTCCACGACGTCGGCAAAGTAAAGCTGCCGGAGGGAATGCTTGACAAGAACGCAATGCTTGTGGGCGAGAATGCCAAAATTTATCGCAAGCACGCGGAGTACACGAGGGAAATACTGTCAAACCTGTTTGAGGGCGACATAATAGAAATCGCGGCGCGGCACCATGAATCGCCGAACGGCAAGGGCTATCCGGACGGGCTGCGCGACGCAGACCTCACGACGCCGCAGAAGATATTGGCGGCGGCAAACGTCGCCAGCCGGCTCATAGGCTTTCGCGACGGCAAGGAGGAGGCCTTCGCGAAGGGCGATTTGGTGGCAATGTTCAGCGGCATGGCTGAAAGGGGCGTGCTCGACGCCAAAATTGCCAGCGCGCTGCTGAACAATTATGAAAAGATAAAGGCTGATTCGCGCAGCGACGTTATGAGAATGCATGAGCGCTATGGAGCGATGAAGCAGGAATATATGGTTTGTATTAAGAAATACAGCCAATTGAACAACAGTTTCTACAAAAACAACAAGCTTTTTGCGGACTTTTGCAGCATAACAAATCAATATAACATGCAACATTAAAACTTAAAATTAAATTTTATATATCAATTTTAGTAAACACAGATTCCTGTGGTTCATGGAATCTGTGTTTATTTTTTTATTAATAAACTACGTAATTTATGCAATATAGTTTGCGTGTGTAGTATTTATTTTTAAAATCGTTATCAATTACGACTTGTAATACGGCTTGAATAAATGTACAAATATTGCGCAGGGGATTTTGAATATAAAAATACAGGAGGAGCGATTCACAATGGCAATTCAAACGGACAGGTTCATTGGAAGGTGTATTCTGGCTTTGCTGGCATTCATCTTTATGCTTGCCCCAGGGGGAGCGGCGAACGCGACAGTCTATCACAATGTTACGATATCGACCGATATTTTGAAAGCGGGCGATACAATATCGAACGACGCGTCGTTTACTGGAGCTTGGGCTGTAAAAGCGGATGGCTCGGGCACGGACATCAAGGTGCACGGAGTGAGCGTTGACACGGCAAATCAGCTTGGCTATGGCGTTTACGCAGTTAGCGGCGGCACGACGGATGTTGCTGGCAGTACGATAACTACGACAGGCTTTGGCAGTAGTGGCGTCACTGCCGTCACCGGTTCGTCTATAGATATCACAAACACGGTGATATCGTTGAGCGGACAGCAAGCGGTAGGCGTGTCGTCGAACTATAACTCGTCCATAGACATAACAGATACAAAAATAACGGCGATCGGTAATATAACGGATGCCATAAAAGCGATAAATAATTCGTATATGAGCATAACAAACTCGACTATCGTGACATCGGGCGACTGGGCACGTGGCGCGTTAGCGAGCAGCGGATCGTCAATGAAAATAACAGACACAACAATAACGACGAGCGGTGATACGCAGCCTGCCGTGGATGCTAGGAGCGCGTCAATGGACATCACAGGCACAACAATAATAACGAGCGGTAAAAGAACGGGCGCGAGCGCGATGGCTTCCCAGATGAACATAACAGACACAACAATAACGACGAGCGGTAATACCGCGTCCGGCGCGAGTGCATCTTATAATTCATCTATGGACATCACTGACAGTACGATAACAACGTCCGGCGCTAACGCGCTTGGCGTGCATGCGAATAATTCGTCCATAGACATCACGGGCAGTACGATAACGACGTCCGGGGGCGCCGCGCGCGCCGCGCAGGCGGAGTCCGGCTCAACGATGAACATACGGAACACGACGATAACAACGGCCAGCGCCGACGCGTATGGCGCGATCGCGGACACTAATTCGTCGATAAACATCACTGGCGGAAGCATAAACACATCTGGATACGGCTCAACCGGCGCGTCCGCGCACAGGGGCTCGTCCGTGGACGTCACCGGCACTGCGATATCCACGTCCGGGGAGTACTCCTATGGCGTGTGGGCGGAGGAGAACTCGTCAGCGAGCGTGAAAGACGCGGCGATAACGACGTCAAAAATGACTTCATACGGCGTATATGCGCTTAATGGA
>JAUNSQ010000091.1 GCA_030539135.1 Synergistaceae bacterium
AGCGGGCCAGTGAAAACGTCGAACGTTCCGGCCGCCATCTTCTTCCTCTCCGCCTCGACCAGCGTTTTTGTTTCCGCGCTCACCGCGCCGCCGTACTCCGACAGCCTGACGACTTCGCTGTCCATGCCGAGCCATATCTGGTTTGGCTTCCACGAACCCACCGCTATCGACCTCACGGCCATGCTGTAGTATTTTTCCCAGTCCCATACGACCGAGACTAAATGACGCGTCGGCGCCGTCTTCGCCATTGAATGGTTGTAGCCGACCACCCACATGCCAGCTTTTTCGGCCGCCTTTGGCGCGAAGTCAGAGTCCACGTGCATCGCGAGGGTGTCGCACTTCGCCGCCTGCAGGGATTTGACCGCGGCGATTTCGCTCTTTTTGTCGCTCCAGGAGTATGTCCAGACGACCTTGACGACGGCCTTTGGGTTTGCCTTGCGCGCGCCGATAGTGAACGCGTTTATCCCGCGGATGACCTCTGGTATCGGGTACGCCGCGATATAGCCGATGCGGTTCGTCTTGGTGGCCTTCCCGGCGACGAGGCCGGAGAGGTAGCGGGGCTGATAGGCCCTGCCGAAATATGTGCCGAGGTTCTTTGAGGCCTTGTATCCGCTGCAATGTACGAAGATGATCGACGGATACTTCTTTGCCGCGCTGAACACGAAATCCATCAGGCTGAACGAGTTTACGAAGACGACCCTAGTTCCGGCGTTTATGGCCGCGTCGAGGGCCTTCTCCGTCCTCTGGTCTTCGCCCGCGTTCTCGAAGAATGTACTCTTGATGCCGGGGTTGAGCCGCTCCATTCCGAGGCGGCCCTGCTCGTGCATATAGTTGTAGCCGCCGTCGCCCTTAGTTCCGATGTAGAGGAACAGCGGTTTTTGGTCCTTGAGCGCCACGGGCTGGAGTGCCGAAGCCGCCGACGCGAAGCATATCGCAAATAATGACGCGGCGAACACTGCGTATTTTTTCATAAAGTTAAATCCTTTTTTTTTGAGTTTAATTTCTTAAAGCCAAGCATACCATATTGAGAACGGTTTAGCTATCCTTTATTCGGCCATCTCTCGCGGACGAAAGGTTCTTCGCCCCATTCGAGCTTGGAGAGGAGCCCCCTCGCCCTCATCTCTTCGAGCTGCGGGGAAATCTCGCGGCGCAGCGCGAGCGGGACTTCAAGAGAGGCTTCTACGTCCTCGCCGTAGCTCACGTCCGCGCGCCCCTCGTCGAACCCCCATTTCTTGAGCGAAGTCAGCAGCGTCTTTGAATAGTCATAGCCGCAGGTGAGCGAGAGGGCGTTGTAATACTGCATCTCGACCGCGCCCGCCTCGTTAACAGCCAGCTCTGCGGCCTCGCCGTAGGCGTCTATCAGCCCGCGGACGCCGAGCTTTATGCCGCCGAAGTATCTCGTGACGACGACCAGCGTGTTGTCGAGACAATGCCGCTTTATCATGCCGAGAATCGGGCGCCCCGCAGTTCCGGCGGGCTCTCCGGCGTCCGAGGAGTGTTCGAGAGGCGAAGATATCCCTACGCGGTACGCCCAGCAATGGTGGTTCGCCTTGGGGTACAGCGCGGGGAAGGCTTTTATCGCCGCGCCCGCCTCGTCGGCGGACAGGGCCATACGGACGGAGCCGATAAAGCGCGAACGCTTCACCGTCAGCTCAACGTCAGCATCCCTGCGGGGCGCTGAAAAAATCAAATTTTCGAGGTCTACTTCGGCCATACGGCTTTGAGGCGTTTCCACACGGAGTAATTCGCCTCGGAGAGCACGCGCACCTCGCCGAGCACCGGCATAAAGTTCGTGTCTCCGCCCCAGCGCGGAACGACGTGGATATGCAGATGCTGGTCGATGCCCGCCCCCGCTATCTTCCCGATGTTCATTCCGATGTTGAACCCCTGCGGATGCATCAGCTCCGTCAAGGTCTTGCAGGCCGTCTGGGTCAGCTCCGTCATCTCGGTCAACTCCTCCGGCTTCAGCCCCGGAAAGTCCGCCGTGTGGCGGTAAGGGACCACCATAAGGTGCCCGGGATTGTACGGGAACGCGTTGAGTATCACAAAGGCGTGCTCGCCCCTGTGGAGGATGAGATGCTTCTCGTCGTCGTCGAGCTTCGGGAAGTCGCAGAAGATGCAGCCCGTCCCGCCCTTGACCTCCTCCTTCGGCGTGTTGTCGGAGTTGGAGAGGATATAATCCATGCGCCACGGCGCGGCAATGTGATCCATATAAGCACCAGCTTTCGTTAGTTTTCTTACGGATAATTATAGTGCTTTTTCTATTGATATTGTCGGCCTATATGGTATAAAAGAATTAGCAGCACAAGAAAAGGAGGGAACTATTTTATGAAAAAGAAATTTTCCATGATCCTGATACTGACGGCGATGATAGCAGTCCTCTTCTCAGCGGGGGCCGCGCAGGCCGAGAAAGCGCATGAGCGCCGCATAAGGATGTCGGCCGACCTCATCAACAAGATGGCGCAGGAGAGCGACGCCTCCAGCCTTGCCGACGTCATAAACTCCGGCCGCGGGGTCGCTATATTCCCGGCGGTGACGAAGGCCGGCCTGATAGTCGGCGGACAGGTCGGAGAGGGCGTAGTCTTCCTCAAGAAGGGCAAGGGCAAATGGTCGGGCCCGGCGTTTATGGGGCTGTCCGGGGCGTCCGTAGGCTTCCAGATAGGGGCGCAGTCCGTCGGGCTTGTCCTTGTCATAACCAACGAAGACGGCCTTAGGGCCTTCACGGGCGACAACAGCTTCAAGCTCGGCGCGGACGTGGCAATAGCCGCCGGCCCTGTCGGGCGCGACGCCTCCGCCGCGACGGACGGCAGAGCCAGAGCTTCTATCTATAGCTACTCTATGTCCAAGGGCCTCTTCGCCGGAGTCTCCGTCGAAGGGTGCGTCATAAATCAGAACCGCGACGCCTCGGAGGCATACTGGGGCAGGCCGCTCACTCCGAAGGCCGCGCTAGCGAAGCCCGCGACGGACAGAAGGGTCGCCGCGCTGGTGAACGCGCTCAACAACCTCGTCAAAAAAGCACCGAAATAAAAAATATTGACGCAAGACGCAAAAGAAGCGGGGCGGCATGAGCCGCCCCGCTTGCGCTATGTATCATTTCTAGTCTAATTCTTGTTTGGCCATAATGATTTCATACGGCCAAAGGCGTCTTTGACCTTGGTTTTAGTAAATTATTTCTTCTCGTGACAATGGCATCCGCCGCCGGCGTATATGATGTCGTATACCGGAAGGTATGCCTCAAGCAGAGCCTCGACGTTCCTGCGGCATCCGCACCCGGGCTTTCCGCATATATCGACGGACTTCATAACGTCGTCCGCCGTCTTCGCGCCGTCCATTATCGCGTTGAGAACCATATTCTTCGTAGCCTTCGTCTCAGGGCAGACGACCTGTCCGGCGGGCGCGTCCTTTAGAAATTTCACTATGTCGAACATCCGCGCCGCCCCTTAAATGTCGTCCGACGACGAATATATCGGAATATCCGCTAGAGGCGTGAAGCCGAAGTCGAGGTAGAAAGGCAGCCCCTCCTTGGTCGAGAGCAGCACGAGCGAGCTGCGCGTCTCAAACGCCGTCGCCGCCAGAGTCTCCATCATGCGCCGCGCGAGGCCCTTGCGCCTCTTCTCCGGCACCGTCGTAAAATAATATACGCCGTAGGCGTTCTCGCTCTTATGCAGCATGCCGCAGGCAATGGTGCGCCCGTCCTCGCGCATCGCGTAGAGGCGATTTTCCCAGCGAGCCGTGAGGAACTGCGCGAAATCGAGATAACTCTGCGGCGCGCTGCCCTTGCCTCCGAAGCCAGACCATACGGTCGTGCCCCACTCGATCGCGCCCATCTGCCCGCAGACTATCTCCGCGTCCATGTTCCTGCGGTAATCCTTGGAGTATTCGAGCGACATCGCTGTATACTTCTTCTTTACGGACAGCCCCGACGAGGCGAAGAAATCCAGCGCAGCCCGATCTAAATCCGGGAACTGCGGCACGATGAAAGGCGAGCCGCGCCATTCGAAGAAATCCAGCGCGTCGCTGACTTCGCCGGGGGTCGCTCGCTCTTTGAAGACGGCGTAATTCTCCCCCGCGAACGGAAGCCCCGAGAGCGCGGCGAACGATCCGGAGGGCAGCCTTAGCAGCTTGCCGCCGGGGGTCCTGCCGAGCATCGCGGTGAACGAAAATATATTTTCCTTAAACGCGGACAAATTATCCATAGCCATATTTTAACATGGTCTTGACTTAGAGCGCTACCGATGATAAATAAATTTTCAAAAGGAGGCGTCGATATGCAAAGGGAAAAAAAGAAAAAGCTCGCGTCGGGCGACGGGTTCTCCATAGGGTTCGGCGACGGGTTCGGCGTATCCCTCGGCGAGCTGCTTGGAAAGGCGAAGCCTAGCGCGAAAAACGAGTACCCCGCGGAAAAAACGGAGCCTCACGAGCCGGACGAGAAAGTGCCTGCGAAGCCGGGCGCCAAGCTCCCCAAGCCGTCGATACAGCGCAGACGCGCCGGATGCGGGGGCAAGACCGTTACAGTCGTCAAATTCTCCGGCGGTGTGTCCATAGACTTGGAAGCCCTCGCGAAAGAGATGCGCCGCGCCCTAGGCTGCGGCTCCCGCGTCGAGGACGGAGAAATAATACTTCAGGGCGACATAGGAGATCGAGCGCTGGAATGGTTCGAGAAGAAGGGTTGACATAATTATTAGCAAGGCTATACTAATTATTACTAATAATTAGTAATCAGCGAGGGATCAAAATGTTTATCGAAAACGAGACGACGGAATTCAAACGGGAGTATGCCGACAGCGTCAAGCACACAGTGGCGGCATTCGCCAATACGAACGGCGGCACGATATACATCGGCGTGGACGACGACGGAGGAGTGCGCGGCGTCAGTGACGCAGACGGCGCGGCGCTTAGAGTAACGAACGCCATCCGTGATTCCATCAGGCCCGACGTCACGTTGTTTTCAAATTGCCGCGTCGAAAAAATGGACGGCAAGGCGGTTGTCGTAGTGAACGTCCAGCGCGGCTCGGCGAGGCCATACTACATAGCGGGCAAGGGCATCCGTCCCGAGGGCGTATATGTGCGCCACGGCGCGTCCACAGTCCCCGCCACGGAAACGGCCATCCTAAAAATGATAAAAGAGACCAGCGGCGATCGTTATGAAGACGCCAGGGCCCTCAACCAGCGGCTCGCCTTCGATAATACAGCCGCGTATTTCAAAGCGCACGGCGTCGAGTTTGGGGAGCCCCAAATGCGGACGCTCGGCTTTATCGGGGACGATGGGACATACACGAACCTCGCGCTCCTGCTATCCGAACAATGTGTCCACACTGTCAAGCTCGCGGAGTTTGACGGAGGCGTTAAAAGCGTGTTCAAAGACCGGAGGGAATTATCAGGCTCTCTGTTGAACCAGATGGAGGACGCTTACGAATATATCGACCGCCGCAACCGCACTCGCGCCGAGTTCGGCGGCCTCAGCCGCGCGGAGACGCGCGACTACCCGCCAGAGGCGGTGCGCGAGGCTCTTCTGAACGCGATAGTCCACCGTGATTACTCCTATGCCGCGCCGACGCTTATCAGCGTCTTTGACGACAGAATTGAGTTCGTCACAGTCGGCGGACTTGTCAAAGGCATATCCCTTGGCGACGTCATGCTTGGCGTTTCCGTCCCGCGCAATCGTCGGCTCGCGGAAGTCTTCTATCGCCTGCGGCTCATCGAGGCTTATGGGACAGGCATCCTTAAAATCAACGAATGTTACGCGGGCCGCGTCTCCAAGCCGAAGGTCGAAGTCTCCGACAATGCGTTCAAGGTCACGCTGCCAAATGTCAACTACAACGCCAAAGACGTCTGCGACGGACAGAGATACGACCTATCGTCGCGCCTCGCCTCGCCGATGAGCGGGCGGGAGGATATCGTCGCGGATCTCTTTGACGGTCGCGATTTCATAGTGCGCAAAGATGTTGAAACGGCCCTGGGAGTATCTCAGGCGACGGCTATCTTGATACTGCGGTCGATGACGGAAAGCGGGGCCCTTGTCAAAGAGGGCGGGGGAAAATTTATGCGCTACCGCTTGAGGACGGAGAGATAATACTCCAAGGCGACATAGGAGACCTAGCGCGGGAATGGTTCGAGAAGAGGGGTTAAAATTCGCGCTGTTTTATCCACGCGGGATTATCAGATAACCTGCTTCGGATATCTTTTTGTGTTTTTATCTCTTGTCTATGCTGTGTACGTCGTGGCTGGTGTTCACGGCCTCCGCGAGCCAATGGAGGTTAGCCCCGCTCTCGATGAGGTACCATCCGTTCCCGTTCTTCTGCGGCTCGGCGGACGAGCCGTCCCACGCGGACTCCGCCGCGCCGGATGTTCGGTAGAAGTACGCGCCATAGACGATGAGGATGAATACGAGGCATAGGACGAACCCTATGTTCTGTATCCTGC
>JAUNSQ010000092.1 GCA_030539135.1 Synergistaceae bacterium
GACTATAGAAGTCCTGCTAGAGGCATGTAAAGAGGCGCTCGACGGCCTCACACAAACGGACGTCCGTTTCTAATAACATAAAGAGCCTCATACCCCGAGGCTTCGGAAAACTATATATGACAAATCCCCGCCGGAAACGGCGGGGATATTTTATGCTTGAATTTTCTTTTTCGCGCAGTTATGCAGTGATAGCTGACAAGTTACTCGTCTATTCTCAGCAGCGCCTGCGTCGCGCATCTCAGCGAGCCGCCCTGCGTGTTGTGCATCCCGAAGAATACCGTATGGACTTTTATGCCTCTGGCTTCGAGTTCGCCTTTGAGATATGCGTTCGGGTTCTTGTCGTTGTACCCCATAACGTATGTCTTACTGTCGATGGGCAGCCCATTGAGCGACAGATACTTGACCGAGTTGAACTCCATTTTGATGATATCCCAATCCCTAAGCGGGGCTGGGATGCCTTCCACGAAAGCGTCTTCGCAGAGGATGGCAAGGCCTCTTCGAGGGATAGAGAGGGCGCAGTCGAGGTGCAGCACGTCCTGCCTTAGCGGGACGCGGACGACTTCATAACCGTCTCCAAGATAATTTCTGAGCCACTTATACCCAGGCTCGTTCGAGCCGACTTCCGGGTTCTGAGAATTTCCGACGAGTATCGTCTTGCCTATCACGATAACGTCGCCGCCCTCAAGCAGAGGAGTATCGCGCGGGAATGAACCGAGGAGCGGGACATGCGGCATGGCTATCCATCTGCCCTTGAAATCTTCGGCGCCACATTTCTCCGTCAGTATATCGCGAAAACCCGTGATGTCCACGCGCCGAAGCGGGGTACGCAGGTTCGTCTCAATGACGTTGTCCCCTACGATGACTACGTTGTCGCGCGGGAATGTCTGCGCGTAGCCGTTGACGAGGGCTTCCTTTCCAAACAGAGCTGCCACGTCTTCTTTCGTGAGTTCGGTCGGGCGATAGACTTTGACGCCCAGCGACTCCAATATCTTTATGAACTCCAAGCTCTCCGCTTCGAGCAGGTCGTATTCGGTCTCGCCTCGGTCGTTCGCGACGCTCTCGCACCACGTCATTCCGGCGTGCTTGTACGTATATTCGCATTCCTCGGGGGGAAGGACTTTCAGCGCCTCCTGAAGCCATTTCGCCTCAAGCGGCGGCGTCATACCAGCCGCAATACCAACGATAACTTCTTTGAGTTTCCCGTATTCTGAGCCAATATAAACTGCTGACATAATGTTCCAACCTCCTCGAATATTTTTCTTATTTATCAGGCGAGGGCCGTTAACCCCTGCCGCATTCGCCTTCCCATCCAGCCAGCGTCTCGACGCCGTGGCGAAGCCCCGGCGCGACAGCCTCAAAGCATTCGCGCGCGGCGCGGCGGCTGCCCGGGAACGCTATGACGAGCGTCTTGCCCTTTATCACCGCGACGCCCCTCGTAAGGAACGCGCGCGGCGTATAGCACAGCGTCTCTATCCTCATCATCTCTCCAAATCCGGGTACGACTTTATCTGCGATAGACAGCAGCGCTTCGGGCGTTACATCTCTCTCGGAGAGCCCTGTTCCACCCGTAGTCAGCACGAGGTTGTAGCCCTTGCCACACCATTCCGTGATTGCCGCGGCGATATCGTCTTTATCGTCCGGTACTATTTTATTTTCCATAATATCTATGCCGCGGTCAATCGACAGCGCGGCGAGCTCCGGCCCTGCAGTGTCTTCGCGCTCGCCTTTGCTGCCCTTATCGCTGACCGTGAGTATGGCCGCTTTGATAGGACGCCAGAATTCGACGTGCCCAGAGACGCTGAGGAAGCCGCGTGACGCGACGGTAAAGCGTTTCTCCGGCTCCGACCACCTGAGCACGCCTCCATCGTCCTCGAGAGACATGAAGTCTCCGTCATTCGGAGCGGCGTCCACCGGCAACACGATGTTCATGGAGTTTCGTGCCGTCTCGTCGTCAAGCGGTTCGCCGCAGTGGGTGAGCCTTATCGTGATAGGGACTTCGTTTATGCAGGTCTCGCCCGCATCGTTGTTGTGAACATAGCACAGAGTGTGGTCGCCTATCAACGACGGCGCGTAGAGCCTAAGTATCCTCATTTGTCATACCCCTTTTCAGCTGTCCATTCCCCGCTCTTTCCGCCAGTCTTTTTAAGCAGGCGAATGTCGCGGATGACCATTCCTTTATCTATTCCCTTACACATATCATAAAAACACAGCGCGGCTGTCGTTACGCCAGTTAACGCCTCCATCTCGACACCCGTGACTTCGCGCGCCACGGCCTCGCAGATGATAAGCACGGACTTCTTCTCCGCGTCGAGCGAACATTTCAGCGTGACGTTGTCGATACGTATATTATGGCAGAGGGGGATGAGGTCGGGCGTCTTCTTCACGCCCATTATCCCGGCAAGCTCGGCTATCCTGAACGGGTCGCCCTTCGCGACGCCGCCCTTCGACACCGTTTCAAAGATTGCGTCCGGCAGGTCTACCCAACCTTCGGCGACAGCGGTCCTTGTCGTAATGTTCTTTGCGCTTACATCAACGAGCACGGGGTGTCCGTCCAAGTCGAAATGCGTATATCCAGCCATCTTATTATCCTCCAATGTTCGACATGTGAAGCGCCCCGTCGCGCACGTCTTCGCCATATCTCGGTTTGTTCTTTATGGTGTTGATTATTCTTTCCTGCAGCGCCCTTGGATCGCGGGCGATAAGAAGGTCCCTCAACGGCGTCTCGGAGGGGTCGAAGAGGCATGTCCTGAGATTCCCCGAAGCGGAGATTCTGATACGGTTGCATCCCCTGCAAAATTTCTCCGATACGGCGGAGATGACGCCTACGGTATATCCGCTGCGGCTGTTCTTATAATAACGCGCGGGGCCGTCATCGTCGGATGACGTCGGCTCAGGCTCCCAATCCCCCGCGCCGCGCATAGACTTTGCGGCCTCTGCCCAGCTTATAAAGCTGTCTTTACTCCATACGTCGCTTTCAAGCGGCATAAACTCAATGAACCGAGGAAGTATTTTCCTCTCGTTCGCGTAGGCGATAATGTCTTCCACTTCCGTATCGTTAAATCCGCGTATGAGCACAGTATTGAGTTTGATTTCGTCTATGCCGGACACGGCAGCCGCGTCTATGCTGTCGAGGACTGGCTGCAGCTCCCCCAGCCGCGTTATCTTGCCAAACTTCTGCGGGTCGAGCGTGTCTAGGCTGATATTCAAAGAATTTATCCCCGCGTCCGCGAGAGGCCGTATATGTTGTTTCAGCAAGGAAGCGTTGGTCGTCAGAGTTATCTTTATATCGGGCAGCATATTTCTCAGTTCGCGGATAAAATCTGTCAGCCCTTTTCTTACAAGAGGCTCGCCGCCCGTTACGCGAATCTTGCCCACGCCAAGCTCGTGTAGGTTACGCGCTAAGAAGAGTATCTCTTCGTACCGCATGATATCGTCATGGGCGAGGCATTGTATCCCCTCGGTCGGCATACAGTAAGCGCATCTGAAATTACACCTGTCCGTGACCGATATCCGCGCATAATTCAAACGGCGGCCATAACTGTCCGTTAATTCGGCCATCTGTATCCGCCCATCCTCTCTACGCCGTCGCGCCACTCTTCGTCCTTAAGGCTGTCAAGAAGCGCGGCGATGCCGGGGTGCGTCATGTATTCCTCGGGCACGACAAGTTCATAAGGCTCCTCCGTCAGCGGGATGAAGTCAAGGCCAAGGGCGTCCGCGGCGGATTTTATCCCAAGCGCCGCGTCGGCGAGTCCGCTCGATACTCTGTTGGCGGCCTCCATGTGCGTCGTGCACTGCTGCGCGTATCCGTTTACATCCGCCGGACAGCGCCCTATCTTCTTCAAATAATAGTCGAATAGCACCCTAGTGCCCGCTCCGGGCTGTCTGTTCGTGAATACGACGTCTTCCCTGCAAAGGTCTGCAAATTTCAGGATATGTTTTGGGTTGCCGGATTTTACGATGATGCCTTGTATTCGGTAGAAGACCAATATCCTCTCCCATTTTTTGCCTGAGGAGAAGCGTTCTATGAAGCTGTCGTTATATCCTCCGTCCGACTCGTCGAGCAAGTGCGCGGCAGCCACATGACACTCCCCAAGTCCGCCCATGCTCCCTACGGCGCGAGAGACGAAATCCCCGCCGCGGCGTCTGATGTAGGTCGTGAGAAGCTGCACAGCAGGGTCGTCCGACCCTTGGAACATCGCCCGCCTCGACAGGTCGACGTCTTTCGTCATCATTACCTCTATATCGGAACCCTTTTCACATTCCAGACTGGACGGAGGCAGCATGGCCATCCCGTCCGCATCGGCAAGCGCGAGCAGCACGCTCGCGCCGGAGGTCAGCGGCCAGCTGTATATCGTGCCGCCAACGTCGGCGACCTGTACGCGCAGCCATTCTTCCATCCCCGCCTGCGACGAATGCTGGAGCAGGAGTTTTGTATCGAGCGTATATTTGCACCCAAGCGCGTCTTTTATTTGAGACCGCTCGTCCACAGTCCGTTTCGATGAAAGCAGTCTAAGCAGAGGGTAGACGATGCTCCACAAGACAACAGCCGTGGACATCGGAAACCCTGGCAGACATATCACCGGCTTGGACGATACCTCCGCGGCCATCGCGGGGCGGCCTGGCTTCATCCTGAGCCAGCGGAACAACACGCGCCCAGCCCTCTCAAAGACTTCAAGCGTGTGATCCCTGCGTCCTTTGGCGGAACCAGCGCCAATCAGCACAAGGTCATAGTTCTCCGCGCCGCGCATGATTTTATCTAAAAGTATATTTGGATCGTCTGGGAGAATTGGCGCTATGTCTATCTCATACCCCCAATTCTTGAACGAGGCTTCTATAAAGAGGGAATTGCTCTCCGCGGCCGTGCCGGATTTTTGACGCGCGTCGGACAGCCATTTAGCCTGAGAGATTATCTCGTCTCCCGTAGGGATGAAGAGCGCCTTCGGCCTTCTTACGACTGGGACCGATTCTATTCCGGCGCAGAGGAAGAGCGAGACGAGCGCGGGAGAAACGACGTCGCCTTCTCTGGCTATTATCTGTCCGGCCATCACGTCCTCCCCAAGAGGACGAAGGTTCATCGACGGCGGGAGCGACCTGAAAACCGTAAGGGTCTCGGCGTCTTCGTCAGTCGACGAATCCTCCACCATAAGAACGGAGTCCGCCCACGTCGGCAAATCCGAACCGGTATTGACCCATTGAAAAAGTCCCTTTTCCAGTTTGACCGGCGTCGCCGAAGCGGCGCCTATTGTCGACGACGACCTCACGGCGTAGCCGTCTCCGGCGGACGCGGCACAATGCGGGACGTTCCTCTCGGCCTTTATATCACGCGAAAGAACGCAGCCAAGCGCGTCTTTTATATTGACACAGTGTTCGGACACGCGGCCCTTGAACGTGTTTCTGATAATTTCGTTCGCTTCGTCAAGGGAAATATGTTCTGGATATCCTTTTACCATAGCCACACCTCTACAGCATCTCCTGTCCTTAACGTCTCCATATTCTCAGGTATCCTTATCAGCCCGTCCGCGTCGGCAAACGCCGATACACAGCCGGATTTTGCGTTCAGAGGCTTGGCGGAGCCGTCTTGTATCTTACACGGGACAAATTCCTCGACGCCTGACTTAGCTGGCAGATCCGCCGAAAGCGGGAGCGTTATGTCTGTATGGGTCGTTTTATCTTCGGCTCCTATCATATCCAGCAGCATGGGCAGGAGCAGGACATAGGCGACGATGAAACACGAGAGCGGATGTCCCGGCAACGCGACCACGAGTTTCTTGCCATCGACGCATCCGGCCGCGAGCGTCGGCTTTCCAGGCTGTATGTTCACGCCTCTGAGCATGAGACCCGGAGACGGCAGGCAGGACAAAACTTCCGAACACCTGTCCCTGACGCCGACAGACGAGCCGCCGCTCAATATAAGCACGTCGGTTTTTTCCAATTCTTCTAATACGCGGCCTTCAAAAGATTTTTCGTCGTCGCTCAATATTCCCGCGAACGACGACTTAAACCCATATTTATCAAGTATGGCACTTATCGACCAGCTGTTCGCGTCTCTAACGCGCCCGGGCGGCAAGACCGCCGTATCCGCTGGGACTATCTCATCACCGGTGCTCAATATACTGATCCTCGGAGCCGCGGCCTTTATCTTAGACACTCCGACAGCGGCAAGCAGCGAGACCGACTTAAAATCGACCATGCAGCCCACGCGTAGGATCTTGTCTCCCGCTGAAAAGTCCTCGCCGACGTTGATTATATTATCGCCGGACTGGACTCCAGCGCGCACCTCGACCCAATCTGAGGCGCGGGCGGTATTCTCGTACATAACGACTGAATCCGCGCCATCAGGGAGTATCCCACCCGTGGGGACGGCGGCTGCTTCGCCGGAGGAGACGGAGAAATTTGGGGCCGCGCCCATCT
>JAUNSQ010000093.1 GCA_030539135.1 Synergistaceae bacterium
TATCGTACCTATGTTGAGGTGCGGCTTGTTTCTTACATAATGTTCTTTTGCCATTGCTGCTTTCCTCCTCCTAAATTTCTGTTCTTATATTTTGTTAATTCTTTAATAGCTCTTCGGCAACATTCTTAGGAACCTCTTCATAGTGGTCAAAGCTCATCGTGTATGAAGCTCTGCCAGAAGTTTTGCTTCTAAGGTCAGTTGCGTAACCAAACATCTCCGCGAGTGGAACAAACGCCTTTACAACTCTGGCATTCGCCCTTACTCCCATCTCTGCGACCCTTCCTCTGCGTGAGGAGAGGTCTCCGATGACATCGCCCATATATTCTTCCGGGACGACAACTTCAACATCCATAACCGGTTCCATGAGAACAGGCGACGCTTTTTTCAAAGCCTCTTTGATAGCCATTGATCCAGCAATGCGGAATGCCATTTCAGAACTGTCGACTTCATGATAGCTGCCGTCAACTATAGCTACCTTTATGCCTATGACTGGATATCCGCCGAGGACTCCGTTATTCAGCGCATCTTCAACGCCCTTTTGCGCCGCGGGGATATATTCCTTCGGGACCGCTCCACCGACTATCTTATCTTCCCACTCAAAGCCTACGCCGCTCTGCAACGGCTCAACTTCAAGCACGACGTCGCCGTACTGTCCCTTACCACCCGACTGTCTTACAAACTTTCCTTCCGCTCTCGCCGGTTGACGTATAGCTTCTCTGTAAGCGACCTGAGGTCTGCCGACCTTGACTTCCACGTTGAACTCTCTGCGAAGTCTGTCAACTATTATCTCAAGATGGAGTTCACCCATACCGCTGATCAGAGTCTGACCTGTGTCTTCGTTGACTGAGACGCGGAACGTAGGATCTTCTTCCGCAAGAGCCTCAAGCCCCTTCGCAAGTTTGATCTGGTCAGCCTTGCTCATTGGCTCGACTGACAAGGATATAACAGGCTCCGGGAAGATCAGGTTCTCAAGCAAAACAGGTGTTTTTTCATCGCAGAGAGTGTCCCCTGTACGAACCTGTTTAAGCCCCGGGATAGCGATTATAAGACCAGCCTGCGCACTGTCCATTTCTTCTCTCTTGTTGGCGTGCATGCGAAGGATACGACCAACGCGCTCACGGCGCCTCGTGTTCGTATTGTATATAGACATGCCGTTCTCGATCTTTCCAGAATAAACTCTGCAGAAAGCCAATCTTCCAACAAACGGGTCGACCATGATCTTAAACGCAAGCGCTGCAAACGGCGCGTCGGTCGATGGATGTATCAGTATCTCCTTTGACGTGTCGTCCGGATCTGAAGCCTCGACGGGAGGCATATCCAGAGGACTTGGAAGATACTCAACGACCGCGTCGAGCAAAGGCTGCACGCCTTTGTTCTTGAAAGCGGAACCGCACATTACAGGGACGATATCGAGCGCTATCGTAGCTTTCCTGATCGTAGAACGTATAAGCTCGGCTGGAACTTCAGACCCATCAAGGTAGAGTTCCATGAGTTCATCGTTGTAATCAGAAAGCCCTTCAAGCATCTCAGCTCTCGCAAGCTGAGCGTCTTCTACGAGCTCAGCAGGGATATCAGCTGAATGGAACTCCGTTCCAAGCACGTCGTCGTACATGATGGCCTTGTTTGCGATAAGGTCTATCATGCCCGCAAATCCGTCTTCAACACCGATCGGCATTTGAATTGGGACCGCGTGGGCGCCAAGGCGTTTGCGCATCTGATCGACGACAGCGTGAAAATCGGCGCCGACCCTATCCATCTTATTGACAAAGGCGATCCTGGGAACATGATACTTGTCAGCCTGACGCCAAACTGTCTCAGACTGAGGTTCTACTCCGCCAACCGCGCAAAAGACCGAGACTGCTCCATCAAGAACTCTCATCGAGCGCTCAACTTCGACTGTAAAGTCCACGTGTCCGGGCGTATCAATAATGTTGATCAGGCAATCGTCCCAGAAACAGGTAGTAGCGGCAGAGGTGATCGTGATTCCACGCTCACGCTCCTGTTCCATCCAATCCATTGTGGCGGCACCCTCGTGCGTTTCACCGAGTTTATGCTTACGACCGGTATAAAACAGTATACGTTCTGTCGTTGTCGTTTTACCTGCATCTATATGCGCAGCTATTCCTATATTGCGCACCTTACTTAAGTCGATGCCCTGCATTTCAACACCACCAAACTAATTCTTTAAAAATTTTGTTTCTCATACACTACCAGCGATAGTGAGCAAACGCGCGGTTTGCTTCAGCCATGCGGTGAGTATCTTCGCGCTTCTTAGCTGAACCGCCTTCACCGTTGCAAGCATCGGCGAGTTCTCTTGCAAGGCGCTCAACCATCGGTATGCCTTTACGTGAACGTGAGAAGTTGATTATCCAACGAATGGCAAGTTCACGGCCTCTTTCGGGCTTAACTTCAACTGGGACCTGATAAGTGGCTCCTCCGACTCGACGCGGCTTGACCTCGACGAGCGGGCTTACGTTGGTCATCGCTTTCTCAAATACTTCAGCAGGGCCCAAATTGAGTCTGCTTCCGGCCAGATCCAGCGCTCCGTAGAAAATTCTCTCCGCCGTGCTCTTCTTACCGTCGAGCATGAGGCAGTTGATGAATTTTGTCATTGCGGGGCTCGAATAGACTGAATCAGGCGGTGTAACGCGCTTTCTAATGTGTCCTTTTCTTGACATTAGAACAACATCCTCCTTAATATCTTATTTAGGTCTACGAGCACCGTAGAGCGAACGGCTCTGACGACGGTTCTCAACTCCACCACAGTCAAGTGTTCCTCTGACTATGTGATAACGAACGCCAGGCAAGTCTTTGACACGACCGCCACGAACAAGAACAACAGAGTGCTCCTGAAGGTTATGACCCACTCCAGGAATATACGCCGTAACTTCTATTCCGTTTGTAAGACGCACACGGGCAACCTTACGAAGAGCAGAGTTTGGCTTCTTAGGAGTTACAGTGTAAACACGCGTGCAAACTCCGCGACGCTGTGGGTTCTCCTGAAGTGCAGGCGCGCTTGAGCGACGTCTCTTATCTTCCCTGCCTGTGCGAATAAGCTGACTAATTGTTGGCAAAAAGCTCCCTCCTTCCCGATAAAATTCTAATTCTCTCAGTTTTTAAGGAGCGCTGCTACCGCTGTCTTTCTCGACAGAGCGCAGGCTCTCCCCAATTGCAGTGATTGTGCGACCATTTCCACCGGCACCGAAGCGCGTTCGGCTCCTCTGAGTATCTCATTGGCGAACTTGACATCAGCCTCTTCCGACAGGAAAATCTTCGCTAATCCCCCGGCCTTTAACTTCCTGAGAACAGCGTTCCTGCCTGCGATTCTGGCCTCTGTAGCAAGCTCTTGTAAAGGCACACGAACACCCCCTGTGCACAGACGCACCGGAATATAATATCAGCGGATGCGATTAGTGTCAATAAGACTCTGCCGCACCCGCTGACTATTTTTTGCCGGTAAATATTTTTACGTATTTTTACTTAGTAACTTCCTCTTCAACAGCTTCATTTGTAAAGATCTCAGACGCTGTTTCGTCGGTTTCTTCTTGATCCGTTTTTTCACCCGCAACTTCAGTAACGTCTACCTTCCGGTACCTTTCGATTCCAGTGCCGGCCGGTACAAGAAGTCCGATTATGACATTTTCTTTAAGTCCGGCGAGTTCGTCGACGTCGCCCCTTACCGCTGACGCGGCGAGGACTTGAGCCGTCTGTTGGAACGACGCTGCGGACAGGAAGCTGTCAGTCGCCAGAGCGGCCTTGGTGACTCCATGGACCACCGGGCGCCACTGCGGTTCCTCTCTGAGGCGTCTGACGAATGAGACCCTGCGAATAAGCTGCTTGTATTCCGAGGCGGCCTGTTTCGCACGAATCGTTATCGTATCGGCCGATACTCGGGCTAAATCGTCGAGCATGTCTCCTGTAACTTCGCTTCCAGCTTCTGCAAGGATGTTGCCTTCCTCGTCTGAGAGAGTTTCGAGCAGTGTTTTGCCTAGAACTTTTTCTTCAAGCAGCTGCCTTGTGATCTTCTCTCTCGTTATGATAGAGCCTTCGCTTTCGATACCGGATATAGTTCCTTCGACTATTCCTCTCACTATAGCTCCATCAATGATATGCGGCATATCGTCCATGACCTCGCCGTCTGCGTTGATAGCCTGCGCGAGAGGTTTGCCGAAATAATGCTCGATCATTACATGGTGCATAACGTCGGCAATATTTATATGCTCAGGTGATTTCCACGTCTTGATCTTAGAGATATTGTGGCTGACCATGACGGCAACGCCAACGCTGTCGATTATCGAATCGGATTTGATAAGTATGTTTCCCGATCCATCTTCAACATTAGCGGCAAGCCATGTGGCATCTTTGATATCGTCAAGGATATTCATCTCTCTTACCAGAAGAGGCTTCGGCGCCTTAGAGACGATCTTGGTCAGGTCTGCTGATGCAAAACGTGTTCCAGCTTTTAGAATGGTCTCGCCTGTTTCATCGTCTTCAAAATCTTCTATAAGTTCGAGGCCTTCCATAGATCTCCTGAAAGCAGCGTCGCCAACGATAACATCCAGCCCACCCTTGTCGTCTTCGACGACTATTTGACCTGCGGGGCCTCCCGGCTTGATAATGCTCTCAAGGAGAGGCTTCGTCATTACGAGATCGGACTTATTATCATTTCCGGCAACGCCTGAAGGCAAGTCTTTTAACTTATAAGACGAGAGGAATTCAAACGACTCATCAAGCGAACGTTCATTCTCTTCTCTTATAGTCTTGACAGCTTCGTCCAAATCTTCTTTCCAGACAAGTTCGCCGGACACGAAAGTGCTGTCGCCCTCTTCAACGACGCGCACTCTATTCACCGGAGCGACCTTGCGAAGGATCGTCTCTATGTGCTTATCGTTGATTGAAACGCCCTGTGAACGATATACTTCCTGTATGCCGTCAAGAAGGTAATGCTGCACAGCCTCAAGTCCCTCGACTTCGAGGAGCTGCTGCGGGTCGATGTACCCTTCTGTGAGGAGCATGCCTTTTTTGATCTCAGAGCCCTCTTCAATGCCGGAGAGCAGGTTTTGCGACGCCGGAATGCTGAACGGCACCCTTTCCTCTTCCCCGTCTTGCCCAACTACGCCGATAATAAGTTTCTTTTTGCCTTCGCTCTCGCGTATCTCAAGGAGAGTTCCATCTGTTTCGGCAAGTATGGCAACTTTCTTCGGTCTGCGAACTTCGAACAGCTGTTCGATCCTTGGAAGACCCTGCGTGATGTCTTCTCCTGTAAACTGGCGAACACCGCCGGTATGGAAGGTACGCATTGTGAGCTGTGTCCCAGGTTCACCAATGGACTGGGCGGCTACGACGCCTACGGATTCACCTATAGCTACGCGCTTGCGTGTGGCAAGGTCCTTTCCATAACAGGCGCGGCAGATACCATGTCTGAGGCCGCAAGTCAGAGGGCTGCGCACCCAGATGGACTTCATGCCGAGCTTCTCGATAATATCCGCCTTTTCAGGTGAGATTTCCTCGTTCCTTGTGAGTATTATCTCGCCAGTCTCAGGGTTCTTGACGTCTTCAAGGCTCACGCGCCCAGCAAGCCTTTCGGCAAGCGATATCGTAGCCTTGCCATCCTGCTGGAGCATGGCGCGTATCTCTACGCCGTGATGCGTATCGCAGTCCTCTTCCATGACAATAAGATCCTGCGCGACGTCCACAAGGCGGCGAGTCAAATAACCGGATTTTGCCGTACGGAGAGCCGTGTCGGCGAGCCCTTTTCTGGCTCCGTGAGTCGATATGAAGTACTCAAGGGTATTCAGCCCTTCTTTAAAGTTGGCTACGATCGGATAACGAATGATACGTCCGGATGGGTCGGCCATAAGTCCGCGGATACCGGCCATCTGCGCGACCTGTCCGCGGGAACCGCGCGCTCCCGAATCGACCATTATTCTAAGCGGGTTGGTCTCCGCCATAGAATCAACGATCGCGTCAGCGATGCGGCGGCCGGCGTCCGACCAAAGGATATCCTTCTGACGCATGTACTCGTCCTCTGTCATGATACCCATTTCAAACTGCGACGTGAGTTCTTCTTCCTGAACCAACGTTACGTCAAGTATTTCTTTCTTTTCTTTCGGCACAACAACATCTCCGACGCCAAGGCTTATACCGCTGACCGTTGACCAGCGATAACCCAGCGTCTTTATCGCGTCGAGCATATTTACGAGTCCGGTCTGCCCGACTTTATCGTAGGCTAAGTCAAGCAGTGAACCCATCTGTTTTTTGTTGATCGTCCTGTTCAGGAATCTCAGGTCAGGATGCAGTGCGCAGTTAAAAAGCACGCGTCCCGGCGAGGTCTCGACCCATTTTCCATCCACCGTGTCGCATGTCCAT
>JAUNSQ010000094.1 GCA_030539135.1 Synergistaceae bacterium
TTGAGGCGGGGACGGTCTCGCGCGGAGGGTCGATAAACGCCGCGAGCCCTATGAGCCGCAGACGGCAGTCCGTCATCTTTTCCGGCGCGTCGCGCAGCTCCGCCGACGCGACCGCAAGGACGCGGCATCCAGAATCGGAGAGGCGTTTCTGTTCTTTGTCCGCCAATTCTTTTTCCGATTCGCTCAGTCCGCAGAGCGCGAAGATGTTTTCAGGCGATCCCTTTGCCGCAAGCGTCGGAGTTCCGTTTATCTCCCAGACATGCCCCATCATTCGAGCTTCTGATGAGAACGGGTATTCGTGGAGCAGCTTGTTGCTTTGGAGCGCGTGGGTGTTGATGCCGCAGTCCATGGCTTTCTTTATGAGCGCGACTTCCATTGGGTCGTATGGGTTGGTCTCGGAGGCCAGCACAGATATCCTTAACAGTTCTTCTTTTGTCCCTTTGCCGAAAGGCGTCAATTCTCGCAGGCTCATCCTGTTCTGCGTCAGGGTCCCTGTCTTGTCCACGCACAGCACCGTAACGGCGCCGAGCGTTTCAACGGATGGTATGCGCCTTATCAGGGCGTTGCGCCGCGCGAGCCGCCAAGCCCCCATCGCCAGAAAGACTGTGAGGACGACCGGGAACTCCTCGGGTATCGTAGCCATCGCGAGGGTTATGCCGGAGAGCGCCGCGTCTATAAAGCCGCCATGGTTTCGCAGCGTCGCTAGGATGACGAGGAGCATCATCGTCAGACTGAAGAAGGAGCAGTTGCGCACGAGACGGCGAGTCTGCTTTTCCAGCGGCGTCGGCCTGTCTGGAGCGTCGGCCACGTCCACGCCGATCTTCCCATATTCGGTCTCTAGTCCGGTGGCTGTCACCCTGACTACTCCGCGTCCGGCGACGACGTTCGTGCCCGAATAGCAGACGTTAAGCCGCCATTGACGCCCTTCCTTCTCTGATGGTTCGGGTGTCTTCCATACAATATCAGCCTCGCCAGTCAGCGTCGATTCGTCCACGCCAAGCCCGTCGGAGAAGAGCACCGCGCCGTCGGCAGAGATACGTTCTCCCTCTTCAAGGAGCATGATATCATCGGGGACGAGCTCCTCAGACGCGACGGCTATCCTCTGTCCGCCGCGGATGACGGTGACTCGCGGCGACGAAAGGTCCTTCAGCGCGTCGAGAGTCTTATCCGTGCGCCATTCCTGATACATTTCTATCCCGCCCATGAAGATAATGAACGCGAGCATGATCGTCCCGTCGCGTGCTTCGCCAAGCAGGAAGTATATGAGCGATGCGCCGATGAGCAGAAGGTACACCGGTTCCGCGAAAAATTTCACGGCAGTTTTGAGGAAGCTGGTCTTCTCCTTCTGGGCGAACTCATTTCGTCCAAAATTTTTCCTGTTCCTCAAGACTTCCTGTTCAGTCAGGCCAAAATATTTTTCTTCTAATTCGGACATATAAAATTCCTCCCGGCCTTTGCCAGCCGCCGGCCGGACAAAGTTTGTTCCTATGACTCCTTATTGATTTTGCCGGTAATTATCATTGATAGAAAATGCTAAGTCAACGTAGATTATGATATGAGTTTTGCCCTCCGTAGAAATATTTGTCCGAATAAGTATTTTTCTGTCGCTAAAATCTCCGCTAACAGATAAATTTAACTATAATAACAGTCAGCGAAGAACGGAGGCGCGGATATGCCGACAGACAGACCGGATTGGGACACATATTTTCTCCTCATAGCGAAGGTCGTGGCGACGCGCAGCACATGTCTGCGCCGCAAGGTCGGCGCGGTGCTCGTGCGCGACAAGCAGATACTGAGCACGGGGTACAACGGCGCTCCGAAGAACGTCTCGCACTGTGACGAAGTCGGTTGTCTGCGCGAAAAGATGGGCATCCCGTCCGGCGAGAGACATGAGTTCTGCCGCGGTTCGCACGCGGAGATAAACGCTATCGCCCAGGCCGCAGCGGCAGGCGTAGCGACGCAGGGCTGCTGGGTATACTGCACGCACGAGCCGTGTGTCTACTGCACCAAGGCTCTAATCAACGCTGGATGCGAGAGGATAGCGTACATATATCCATACCCCGACGACCTAGCGCGTTCGATAATCAAAGAATCAGGGGTCGAGATAATTCGGCTTGACCCGGATAAATTTCCTGAAGATATTTTTTAAGCAGACACGTAGGAGGCATTTGGAAATGTTTACACGCGAAGAATCAATGGCTTTTCTCAAGGAACATAACAAAGAAGATATGCACATCCGTCACGCGATAGCGGTCGAAGCTGCAATGAAAGGTTTTGCGAGACACTTTGGCGAAGACGAGAATTATTGGGGGCTCATCGGGCTGATGCACGACATCGACTGGGAGGAATATCCAAGCACAGAGACCCACCCGATGAAGGGCGGAGAGATGCTGACGTCGCTCGGATATCCTGAAGATTTCGTACACGCGGTGCTCGCGCACGGATGGGAGTATTCTGGAGTAAAGCCGGAGACCCTCTGCGAGAAGACGCTTTACACCGTGGACGAGCTCACGGGGTTTATCACTGCGGTCGCGCTTGTCCGCCCGAGCCGCTCGCTGATGGATCTCGAAGTGAAATCCGTGAAGAAGAAGTGGAAGGACAAGGGCTTCGCGCGCGCGGTGAACCGCGACGTGATAGAGAAGGGCAGCGAGCTCATGGGAGAGCCGCTTGAGGTCCTCATCGAGAGGACGATAGAGTCGTTAAAGCCGGTCGAGAAGGAACTCGGCCTAGGAGCATAACATACACAAACAATAAGGAGGAATAGCTCATGTCAATTTCGATCATACTTGCAGATGACCATCCGCTGACAAGAGAAGGAATGAAAGGTTACCTTGCGAAAGAGCCCGATTTTGAGATCGTCGGGGAATATGCCGACGGGGAGTCCGCGTGGACGGGAGCGCAGCAGCTCAAGCCGCAGGTCGCCCTGCTCGATATCCGTATGCCCGGGATCGACGGAGTCGCCCTCGCGAGAAAGATCAAAGAGGCGGGACTCCCTACAGCCTCGCTGATGCTGACGTCTTACGACGCGCAGCAGTACGTCATGGCGTCGCTGAGAGCCGGCGCCCGCGGATATGTCCTCAAGACGGCCAGTATGGAGACCCTCACGAAGGCCATACGCATAGTGGCGCGCGGAGGATTTTTCCTTGACAGCGAAGTGGCGAACGCCGTGGAAGAAGAGGGAGATTTCGTCCCGGAACCAGTCTCCGTCAGAGAGCGTGAAGTGCTGCTGCTCGCGGCGCGCGGGCTCTCAGGCAAGGAGATAGCCACGCAGCTCTTCATAAGCGAACGCACGGTGCAGACGCACCTCGCCTCCATATATGACAAGCTTGGCGCGAAGAACAAGACAGAGGCGATGCTCCTTTCGCTCAAGTACGGCATAGTCACGCTGGAGGAATTGCTTGATTGAGAAAAAATCTGCTGATCCAACTCACGATAGCGGTATTTCTGCCGAGCCTTGGCGCTTTTCTGCTCGCGTGGGTTGGATTTTGCCAGTTTGAAAAGACGATGGAGGGCGTGGCCGGGTCCTACGTGCAGAACCTAGCGCGCGGAGCCGCGGCACGCCTCGAATCGAGCAAATGGGAACTGAAGCCGGATGGGACTTGGAACTCAAATTCGGCTTATTCGTCATTGTCCGGCCTAGGGGACTTCATGGTCGGAGACCTTGCTGTCCCCGGCATGTTCGCCGTCTTTGACAAGACGGGGACGCTTGTCTACGGGACGCCGGACGTCCCGCTTTTATCCATCCTATGGGACGAACCTGTTATGGGGATGACTCCTCAGAAGATACACGGCCCCGACGGAAGTTTTTATACGATCGCCGTCTACCCTGTGCTTCGCCGCGACCTCTATGTGCTTGCCGCGGTCTCGTGGGATCAGCTGCTTGGCCCTATGGTGACACTTACGACGTTTTGGCCTTTCATTATGGGAGTGCTGGGGCTCGTGGGCATCTTCTCGGTCTACATAATGTGGCAGAAGTTCATCCTCCCGCTCAAGGATCTCGAAGAGGAGGTCTCTGTTCTCAAATGGGGTGAAGAGGCTCCGCAAAACACATCGCCAGAGGCCGTCGACGAATTGAAGCGGCTCCGATCTGCGCTCGTGCTGCTCTCTAATTCCGCGATCGAAAAGGTCGACCTGTCGCGCAGATATGTCAACGACATCGTAAAGGCGCAGGAGGAAGAGCGTTCCAGAATATCTCGCGAGATACACGACGGCCCGCTCCAGGACGTTACCGCGCTCCTCCAGCGTCTGCGGCTCCTCTCCATGGATATGGACGCCGGTGCCCGCGACGATATACAGAAGAGGATAAACGAAGCCGAGAGCGTAGCGATGGCCGGTGTAAAAGAGATGAGGGAGTTGTGCAACAACCTCACCCCGCCGTGGCTCGACCTCGGTGTCACTCAGGCGATAACTGAGCTTACGGAGCGTCAGAGCAAGCAGCTCGGGGTGAAAATCTACCTTGACCTCGATGAGGTGAGAGAACTCCCCGACGAGGTCACTATGGCGTTCTTCCGCGTCACACAGGAAGCCGTGAACAACTCGGCCCGCCACGCGAACGCATCGAGCATACACATAACGCTGCGCGACACGGGAGAAAAGATATTCCTTCAGATAGAAGACGACGGCACTGGATTTGAAGTGCCAGAAAATTTTGCGGAACTCCGCGTCAAAGGGCATCGCGGCCTCTCGAACATGAGAGAGAGGATGTCCATCGTTGGAGGCACGCTCAATATATTCTCCTCGGAGACGGGCGGCACGCTCATACGCTGCGAGCTGCCTATGCCGGAGAGCGCTTGATTTTATCAACAAATAACAACACAACAGAAGGGCGGTCGATATCTTGAAGTTACGCATCTTTGGCGCTGCTGGTGAAGTTACCGGCTCGAACTACATGATCGATACAAAAAATTATAAGGTCCTTGTTGACTGCGGCTTTCATCAGGGGCAGGACGAAGAGAAGCACGAGGGAGAACCTTTTGCCTATAATCCCTCGGAGATCGACGCGCTTATCCTGACCCATGCGCATATCGACCACAGCGGACGCATCCCTCTGCTTGTGAAGCAGGGCTTCAAAGGAAAAATATTTTGCTCATACGCGACCAGCGAGCTGGTTGAAATTTTGTGGAACGACTCAGCGCGCATCATGGAAGAGGACGCGCAGTGGAAGTCAAGAAAAAATCTCCGCAAGGGCAAGCCTAAGGTCGAGCCCCTCTATGGGATAAAGGAAGTTGAGGATACAATCGGCCTGCGCTCCCCACTGAGCTACGACGAAGCAGTTGAGATCGTCCCTGGGCTCAAGGTACGTCTGCGCGAAGCGGGGCATATCCTCGGCAGCTCGATAGTCGAGACTTGGATATCCGAGGAGGAAGGCCAGCAGCCTGTTAAGGTAGTATTCTCGGGCGACCTTGGCCCAATGGACGGCGTTATTGAAAAGCCGCCTGTATCCATCGAGGACGCGGACTTTGTCCTCATCGAATCGACATACGGCGACAGGGCGCATAAATCTTTCGAGGACACCCGCGCGGAGTTTCAGGAGACCGTCAAGGACGCGCTAAAGACAAGCGCGAAGATCCTTGTGCCGACGTTTGTAGTCGACCGCGCTCAGAGGATGCTCTACGAGTTCGACATCTTCCAGAAGCAGTTCCCAGGGCTAAAAATGCCGAAGATATCCCTCGATTCGCCGATGGGCGTCAAGACGACGGAGATATATCTTAAATACGCGAACCTTCTCTCACAGAATTTGAAGGATATGCTGCTCAAGGGCGACGACCCGTTTGAACCTGTGAACTTCAGCTTTGTCCGCTCGGCGGAGGAGTCGCGAGCGCTCAACGATGAGGCGAGCGGGATCATCTTGGCCGGCAGCGGTATGTGCTCTGGCGGACGCATAATGCACCACCTCAAACATAACCTATTCAAGTCAGATACCCACATCCTATTCGTAGGATATCAGGCTTACGGCACATTGGGCCGCAGGCTCGTTGACGGCGCGAAAGAGATACGCATAGCGGGAGAGGACGTGAAGGTCAGGGCGCAGATACATACGCTCGGCGGCTTCTCCGCTCACGCCGACAGGAACGACCTGCTTGAATGGGCTTCGCATCTGCCGGATAAGGCACGTTTCATAGTCGTCCACGGCGAACCAAAGTCGTCCGAATCTCTCGCGCTCGCGCTGAGGGACAAGGGATACGCGGCAACCGTCCCAGCAATCGGCGACGAGATAGACCTTCTCGCTCCGGCCGATGAGATCAAGCGCGCGCCTGTGATGTCAAAGCGCATAATGGACCGCGCCGGACTTACGCCGCAGGATATAGAGCAGATGCTCAGCGCGATAATGAGCCGTGCAGAAGAGATGCGTGGAGCGCAGATAG
>JAUNSQ010000095.1 GCA_030539135.1 Synergistaceae bacterium
ACGCGCTGCTATCTCTGCAGAGACAGCAATCCGTGAACGGCCTTGTAGCCGATGGCCGCGATATGGGTACGGTCGTATTCCCCGACGCCGAACTAAAAATATTCCTGACGGCATCCTCCGAAGAACGCGCGTCACGGCGTTATAAAGAGCGTATCGCGAAGGGCGAACAGGCTGACTATGACGAAATACTTAAACAGGTCAACGAGCGCGACCGCTATGATATGACGAGAGAAGTAGCCCCGCTTCGTCCCGCGGAAGGCTGCATAATACTCGACAGCACGTCGATGACGATTGACGAGGTCGTTGACGTGATATCGTCTCTTGTTCGCGAGCTGAGGGCTGACAAAAAGATTGAGTCGACAGAATAGGTTAGTAGACCTAACGATAAAACCCAAAAAGGCGATCGTATTCGCCTTGGATAAATATGGCGACGCCGATACTGACACTTCGCTTGACGAACTTATCTTGCTGCTTAAAAACCTATCGGTACCAGTAGCCGCCCGCGTCAAGCAACGCAGAGACGCGCCGGACCCTGCGAGCTTTATCGGCTCCGGCAAAGCGCTTGAGATAACGGAGTTTGCCTCAAAGGAGAGAGCTACGCTGCTTGTCGTGGATGATTTCCTTACGCCGACGCAGAAGAGCAACTTGCAGAAGATGACTTCGCTCGAAGTATGGGACAGGGCTTTTGTAGTAATGAAGATATTCGAGAAGCGAGCGCACACCGCGGAGGCAAAGCTGCAGGTCGAGCTTGCGCAGTATCGGTACGAGATCCCGAGCCTTAAAGGGCTTGGACATCAGATGTCGCGAACTGGCGGCGGGATAGGCACAAGAGGACCTGGGGAGACAGAATTTGAACGCCACCGCAGAAAACTCGACCGCCGTATCAAATACATAACCCAGAAGCTGGACGAGATACGCAAACGCAGAAAAGAACGGCGCGACAGGAGAAAACGCAATGTAGTCCCTCTGGTGGCTCTCGTTGGTTATACAAACAGCGGAAAGTCAACGATGCTGAAGTCGCTGTCGAAAGACGACTCTATTTTGTCTGCGGACCGTTTGTTTTCGACGCTGGACACTCTCGTCAGGAGGATAGATTTTCGTGACGGCGGAAGTTTCCTTCTCTCCGACACGGTCGGATTTATGAGAAAACTGCCGCCGGAACTTATCGCGGCTTTCAGAGCCACCCTCGAAGAGGTGACTGAGGCTGACCTGCTTTTGCTCGTACTTGATTCCTCCGGTATCGAACCCGTAGACAATTATAATATCGTCATTGATACTCTAAAGGAGCTTGACGCTGACCAACTTCCGCGTATAACGGTGCTGAACAAGACGGACAGGGCGGGCGAGTCCATAGAATTTACGGCGATGAAGCTTAGGGCGAAAGGTGAGAAAACCGTGAACACATGCGCGCTGACCGGCGACGGTTTCAGCGAGTTGCTTAGCGAGATAAAATATCAACTAGCGCTGAAAAATTTTAATATGCAAAATTTGGATAATTATACCCTGTACGAAGGCATATCTGAGTTATAATAGACAGGTTAAACAGAAAATAGAGGTAGTGATTTATATGTATGTAAGCATGACAGGGTTCAGCAGAGCTCAGGCGCAGGCGTCGTGGGGGACTTTAAATCTTGAGATATCGAGCGTGAACCACAGATATCAGGAGATATCGGTCAGGCTGCCAAGAGAATTTTCAAGCTGGGAGCCGTGGTTTCACCAGCAGATGCGCAAAAAGTTCCGCAGAGGAAAAGTACAGATGCGCATGGAAGTGTTGTGGGCTCCTACGTTTAAGATGGGCAAGATAAACAGAGATATCATGTCATCATATTGCGACGAACTGCTGCAGATACAGCGCGAACTTGGGCAGGCGAAGGAGCTTGAGTTGGAAAAGATAGCGACGCTCCCTGGCGTGCTTGACATGCCTAGGTTTGAGGACAGCGGCGAAGCGGACTCGCTCGAATCTGTATTTACCCGCCTTCTTGACGACGGAGCGGCAGGATGGCAGAAGATGCGCGAGCTTGAAGGTTCCCACCTTCGCGACGACGTTCTTGGCCATGTCGAAGAATTGGAAAAATTGGTCGCCGATATAGAAAACAAATGGCAGCCGGCAAAGGACGCGGCTTTCACCGCTATGCGCGAACGCCTGGCGGACGCGCTGGCGGGCCTTGGAGAAAAACTCGACGAAGGGCGCATGTTCCAAGAGATAGTGATTTTGTCGGACAAGTGGGACGTCTCCGAAGAGATTGCGAGACTGAAGAGCCATATAAGCAAATTCCGTTCCACCGGAGACGAAAAGGAGCCCTCGGGGCGCAAACTTGATTTTCTTGTCCAAGAGATGAACAGAGAAGTCAACACGTTGGATTCTAAAGTAGCCGACGCGGACATACGCTGGCTGGCGGTCGACGCGAAGGCGGCGCTTGAGATGGTCAGGGAACAAATACAGAACTTGGAGTAATAGCCGTGAATTATAAACTCGTTCATGTCGGATTTGGAAATATGGTGGTAGCTGACAGGATAGTCGCTATTATCAGCCCGTCGTCCTCGCCGATAAAACGTCTTAAAGACGAGGCGCGAGAGGCGGGGTTGCTTGTCGACGTTACTCAGGGCAGAAAGACGCGCGCTATCATCGTCATGGACAGCAAACACGTCGTTCTCTCCGCGATACAGCCCGAGACGATTACAGGCCGCTTCGAGAACGGCGACGATAAAGAGGAGAAAGAATGAAGAGACATCTCTTCGTCTTCTCAGGTCCGTCTGGAGTCGGAAAAGGCACAGTACTCAATAAAGCCCTGCCTTTGCTTGGCGATATAACATATTCAGTATCGTGCACTACCCGCGACCCGAGGCCGGAGGACATTGAGGGCAAGACCTATCATTTTATGACGAAGGGCGATTTCAAAAGGATGGCCGACGAGGGCAAATTCCTCGAATGGGCCGAAGTTCACGGACACTACTACGGCACGCGTAAGGATATCGTCCAAGCCGCGCTCGAAGAGGGGAAAGACGTGCTTCTTGAGATAGACGTTCAGGGAGCGCTGCAGGTCAAAAAAAAGATGCCCGAGGCAGTCACGATATTTCTCCAGCCGCCGTCCGCGGACGAACTTGCCAAACGTTTGCGCGGCAGGGGGACGGAGTCGGAAGAAGAGCTTGCAACGCGAATCAAAAATTCAGTTACGGAGCTGGATTTCGCTGAACAATATGACCATTTTGTTATAAACGACATAGTTGATAATGCCGTATGTGAGTTTATAAAAATAGTAAAGGGTTACAGGGAGGAATTGTAAATGATTTACATGGATCTGGAGAAAATCTACAGCGAAAGAAATATCCCAAATAAGTATATACTGACGTTGGTGGTGGCTGCCCGCGCGCGTCAGCTGAGCCAGAGAAAAGGCGCTCTTATGGGATACGACGAGAAATTTATAACGCGAGCCGTCGACGATGTGACGAACGGAAGAATCAACTATAAGCTGGTAGACAGCGTAGCGGTCAAAACAGCAGATGAACCAGTGGAAATCGCATAGAAAAATCCTTTTCTGTGTCAGCGGAGGCATCGCGGCGTACAAGGCGCCGGATATCCTCCACGGATGGATAAAGGCCGGCTGCGAGGTCGAGACGATACTTACAAGGTCCGCGGAGGAATTTGTAAGTCCGCTCGCGCTTTCAACTTTAAGCAAGCGCCGTGTTTGGCGTGAATGTGATTTCCTTTCTGCCGAGCATGGGTGGAAGATACCGCACATCTCGCTGACTGACTGGGCCGACGTTTTTGTCGTCGCACCGTGTACGGCGAACTTGCTTCGTATATGCGCGGAGGGCGACAGTTCAACGCTGGCCGGCGCCGCCATGCTAGCGAATAAAAAGCCGCTTGTTCTCTTCCCAGCGATGAATTCTAATATGATTTCAAACGTCGCTACACAGGAACATATAGAGGCCATAAGGTCCAGAGCCCATATCGTCGTCGATCCTGACAGCGGACTGCTCGCCTGCGGGTATGAGGGCAAAGGGCGGCTTCCGGGCAACACCGTTATATATGAGTATGTTTGGAAGGCATTATCTCCGAAAAATGATTTGGCAGGTAAAAGGGTTCTCGTTACTGCGGGCCCAACACACGAATATATAGACCCTGTGAGATTTATCAGCAATCCCAGCAGCGGCAAGATGGGCTATGCTATCGCGCGCGCCGCGTGGTACAGGGGCGCGGCCGTCACGCTTGTCTCCGGCCCATGTTCGCTGACCCCGCCTGTCGGCGTCAATGTGATAGACGTATGCTCCGCGGAGCAGATGCGCGACGCCTGCATTGAGAACGCGGCAGACTCGGACGTTATTATCAAGGCGGCTGCCGTAGGCGATTTCTGCGTTGAGAAGGCCGCCTCTCAGAAGATCAAGCGTACTGTCGGCGAACCTCTCGTTCTGACTTTAGAACAGAACTCGGATATAGCGGCGGAACTCGGCAAGATAAAAAGAAAAGGGCAGATCCTCGTCGGTTTCGCGGCGGAGACGGAGAACTGCATCGAAAACGCCAAAAAGAAGATAATATCTAAAAACCTAGACATGATAGCCGTTAACGACGTACTTGCGGAGGGCGCGGGTTTCGCGTCGGACGACAACACCGTTTCGATAATATCCAAAGACGGCTCTATCACCTCGGTTTGCGGCTCAAAAGATGAAGTTGCTGATGGGCTTCTTGACGCTGTAGTTCAAGAAAGAGCTTAATGGAAAAAATATCTGTAGCTGTACCGGGTCCATGGTGGACCCGACTTTTATACTTGCACGACGAGCCTCTTCTGCCCGGAGTGCGGGTAGTCACTCCGCTTGGCAGCGCACGCAGGGTGGGACTTGTGTCGCTCAGTTTAGACAGCTCATGTGACTTAAACAGCGACAAGCTCAAAAAAATAATCAGCGTAATAGACGAGCTGCCTCCGCTCCCATACGACCTCTCAAAGACGTTAGAATGGTTTTCCTCCACATGGTTTCTTGGCGATGGAATGGCAGCCAAAACGCTGCTACCGTCAAAATTTTTTGCGGGTGAGGAATTGTCTCAGATAGGACAAGATATTCCAAATACTGACAACTATAAGGCAAATTATGTCTATGACGCTGACGACATGGCACGTTATCAAGCGTACCTCAGCGACATAGAAATATCGGACGGCGCGGCGCTTATCCTGTTTTCGGAAGCGTCGACCGCTAAGAAATTTTGGAACATTATACCGAGAGAGATAAGAGACGAGGGCGTGTTGTGGCCGTCCACGAACCCTAGTAAACAATGGAATTTGTGGAAAGAGGCCAGAGAGGGAAAGATAAGGTTTATCGTCGGCTCTCAGGCCGCGGCCTTCGCGCCGCTGAAAGGCCTTTTAAAGATAATATTTGATGATGAAGCCAGCGGAGCATGGCGAACCGTTAGACACCCGTGTTTCCATTACAGGAGTATCGTGGCGGCGAGGGCGAAATTCGCCGGAGCGTCTTTTATTCTCGGAGGGCGTATGCCGTCTGCCAAAGCCTTTATGCAGTGTGGAGAAACTGGCGGAGTCGATAAGGGCGCGGACGACAGGCTTGTGTTTGTCGATCTGCATGACTCGTCGAACTTTGACGTAGGCGCGGTAAAGGATCAGATAGCGATAAGCAAACCGCTCATGCGCGAGACGTACAGATGCGGCGAACAGCGTGGATGGGCTTTTTGGCTGCTCGACCGAAAAGGCTACGCGGGAGAGATATTCTGCTCAGACTGCGGCGCTTCCGTAAGCTGCCCTCAGTGCGGCGGCGTGATGAGATGGGAAAATTTGCGGGCTAGGATGACTTGCCTGAACTGCGGGCGCCATGTCTCGATACCGGAAAGATGTCCTTCATGCGGCGGAAATTTTCTTGAGGGAACGCGCCCTGGCCTTGAGGCTCTCGCGGAAAAAGCCAAAGATATGTTTGGACGCAGAAATTATGATATCATGCTGTTTCAGAACGAAGGGGAGAGGATACCATCTCCGAAGAATCTGCTGAAAGACCATCCGAACGGCGGGCTTATAATAGGTACTAGAAAGATATTATCGCTTGCCGACGAACTTAGCCCAGCGATGATAGGCTGGTTGGACGCCGACGTGGAGGCAAGAACGACCCAGTACGACGCGCGGGCTAAAGCTTTCGCGCTGTTATATGAGTCGATGTGGCGTGGTCCGGAGGCAAATATTCGTAGAGTGGTCATCCAAAGCAGACGCCCGTCTAGGTCGTGGCAGTCGTCGCTCGGCAAAGGCTGGCGCAGTTTTTGGACGGCTGAGCTGAAAGAGAGAGGCGAATGGCTCCTGCCTCCGTATCTTCCTATGGTTCGTG
>JAUNSQ010000003.1 GCA_030539135.1 Synergistaceae bacterium
CACGACGGCAAGGTATTCACGCCGGACAAGTTCATAGACGTGTTTGAGGAAAACGGTTTTATAATGCAGCTCGACGAATACATCTGGGAGTATGTATGCAGCCTGATTAGAAAATGGCTCGACGAAGGGCGGACGGTCGTCCCGGTCTCAGTGAACGTATCGCGGCTGGATATATATAACAAGAACCTGCGCGGGGTATTGAACGGGCTTGTAAAGAAATACGGCCTTTCGCGCGACCTGCTGAGGCTGGAGATCACGGAGACCTCCTATATGCAGGACCCGGAGCAGCTCATCGGAGTCGTGAGGCAGCTTCGCGAGGATGGGTTCTTTATCGAGATGGACGACTTCGGAAGTGGCTACTCATCGCTCAACACACTCAAGGATGTTGTAGTCGACATGCTGAAGCTCGATATGAGGTTCATATCTTCCGCCGAGGCGGAGGGACGGAGCGGGATAATCCTGAGCGCCATAGTGCGCATGTCATACGGGCTTAATATCCCAGTTATAGCGGAGGGGGTCGAGACTTCGCAGCAGGCGGACTTCCTCAGGGATATCGGGTGCGTGATCGCGCAGGGCTATTTATACGCGAGGCCGATGTCGGTGAAGGATTTTGAGGAGCTTTTGATGGCTGGGAACACAGGGGACATCAACGATGCGATACGGACGGAGATGCGTCCGTATCGCGGAGAAAACAAATAATTATTTCTTCCACGCGTCCTTAGTGAAGAGGACGAGTACTGTGTAAAGTTCAAGCCGACCGCAGAGCATGCAGAAAGTATAGACCCATTTCGCAAATACGTGCTGAGACGCGAAGTTATGAACCGGGCCGACTGCTCCAAGCCCGGGTCCGACGTTGCCGAGCGTAGCGGCTACGGCGCTGATCGAGGTAAGTATGTCCTGTCCAGTCGCCGCGACCGCGAGCGATGCAAGGAAGAATATCAGCATGTAGAGAAAGATAAACGATGCCGCGGAGATAGCGGTGCTTTGGTCGACAGTTCTGTCGCCAAAACGTATAGGTACGACGGCGCTTGGGTGTATGCAGCGCCTGATCTCAGATACGACATGTTTCCACACTATCTGTA
Organism: Synergistaceae bacterium; assembly: GCA_030539135.1. Classification (GTDB taxonomy): domain Bacteria; phylum Synergistota; class Synergistia; order Synergistales; family Synergistaceae; genus JAUNSQ01. The sequence goes on from JAUNSQ010000003.1 coordinate 1,083, forward strand.
TGCGCACACATTTGACGGCGCCCGCCGTCGACCCCGCGCATCCTCCGACTATCATAAGTAGCAGCAGTATGAGCTGCGTCATCGGCGGCCATAACTCATAATTCGTCGTCGCGTAGCCCGTGGTCGTTATCACAGTTACGACCTGAAACGCAGCATGGCGCAGAGCCGTAAGCAGGTCTGTGAAGTATCCCTGCGTATAGATGAATATCGTTATCGCCGCTGTGGAGAATAGGATCATGCCTGTGTAAAAAGAGAACTCAGGGTCTTTGTACGGGGCAAGCGACTTGTTTCTGATAGCGAGCAGATGGAGGTTGAAGTTCGCGCCAGAGAGGAACATTATAAATGTCAGTGTCCAATCGTACCACGCCGAAGCGTATTCGCCGACGCTCGCGTTCTTTGGCGAGAAGCCGCCGGTCGAGACAGCCGTGAAAGCATGGCAAATGGATTCAAAGAAATTCATTCCGCCGACCATGAGCAGCGCGATGCCAAAGACCGTCAGTCCCATATAGACCTGCCAGAGCATCTTAGACATATCCTGTATGCGCGGGCTGATCTTTTCGAGTACGGGGCCGGGCGATTCGGCCTTGAAGAGCTGAGTCATCGTGACGCCGAACATCGGCAGCAGCGCGATAGTCAGGACGACTATGCCCATCCCGCCGAGCCACTGAGTCTGTGAGCGCCACATGAGTATCCCGCGCGGAAGCGCCTCGATGTTTGTTATTATTGTCGAACCTGTCGTTGTGAAGCCGGACATCGCCTCAAAATACGCGTCGGTGAACGAAGGTGTATATCCGCCGGCCATATATGGGACGGATCCTATGAGCGACGCGAATATCCACGCCATAGTCACGGCGGCGAAGGCCTCCCTCGCGCCCATATCCTGCGGCTTCGCGTTTCTGCCGATTTCAAACAAGACGGCAGAGAGCAGCAGCCCAAGGCTTATCGCGATAAAGAAGGAACGCGCGTCCAGCGATCTGTCATGCAGCGCCCACATAAGAGGGAACGCCATGCTGAGAGAGATCACCAGCATCAGGAGCGACAGAAAGCGCGAAACGATACGGAATTTCATTGCACAGGTTCGCCAAGCGATCTGAGCGCGAGCGGCATTATTTCAGACGATGCGAATATGGTGACCTTGTCGCCAGCCATGAGCTGCGTCGTGCCGACCGGTATCAGTATGTCCATATTTCTCTGTATGATGCCCGCGACGGACCCGGCCGGCATTTTGATCTCCATGAACTTCTTGCCGACCGCGGGAGAATCCTCGGAGAGCGTTATCTCTATCGCCTCGGCGTCTATCTCGTCCAGTATAGTAAGGTCTCCAGAGGAGTTTTGATAGCGGACGTTCTTGATGATAACGTTCGCGAGAGCTTGGTTCCTGTCGACTATAGAATCGACGGGGATATGGTTTGTCATTCCGAGGTAATTGGAGCGTTTAACGATCGCGATGCTCTTAGACGCGCCGAGCGTCTTTCCAAGAACAGAGAGCATGAGGTTTTTTTCATCCTGGTCGGTAGCCGCTATGAAACCGTCGGCCTCGGAGATGCCCTCCGACGCGAGGAGGTCGGCGTCCGCCCCGTCGCCGCAGATGACGAGCGCTTTAGGCAGCTCAGCCGCTATACGCTCGCTCTTCTCGCGATCTTCCTCGAAGAGGCGGACGTCGATGCCGCGAAAATGCGTTATGAGTCTGTGCGATATCTGGTAGCCGATCTTGCCCCCGCCTATCACGAAGACTCTGGAGAGCCTCTTCTCGTTCGTTGGCTGGAACACCATCTCAAGGTCTCTGGCCTGGTCGCGGTAGCACATCGAATAGCACACGTCGCCGGGCTCGATGGTGTCGTCGCCCTTAGGAACAAAGCTAGCCCCGTCGCGCTGTATGCATACTATAGTAGTGATAAGATCTGGATTCTGTTTTCTGACCTCCGAGAGAGGCAGGCCGCATACGGGGGATTCATTCGCTATGCGGAAAGCATATATCCCGGCCTTGCCTCCGGCTATCTCCGTCGCGTGCATAGCGCCGCGTACCTCAAGCAGCTCCTCAAGCTCCCTGACGACGGAGCGCTCGGGCGAAATGAGCATATCGATGCCGAGGTCCCTTGCCCAGTGTTCGTTGTCCGTGAACTCCAGCCCGACCGCGCGAGCGATGACATGCGGGACGCCCATCTTCTTGGCGATCCAGCAGGCCATGATGTTGACCTCGTCCTTGTTTGTGCAGGCTATCAGAAGAGAGATGTCAGTCTTGCCCTTTTTGCTGAGCCCGGCGCGTTCAAGCACGCTTGGTCTCGCGCCGTTGCCTTTGATGACGATGACGTCAAGGTCGTTTTCCAGACGCGAGACGCGTGTCTCGTCCTCTTCCACCACAATGATGTCATGTCCATCGTCGGAAAGGTCTTTTGCCACGCTGTAACCGACTTCTCCGGCTCCGACAATAATTATGCGCAAAGGTTCCGTCACTCCCTGAGGATATATGATCTTTACAGAGACATCATTATAGCATTTGCTGAAAAAAAGCAAGCATTTTCAAGTATGTTTTATTTTTAGCCGGGGTTTTGTGTAGTAAAATAACAATGTTCAATAAACGCGGGCAAACGCGCCGCAAATCAAACTGCCGGAGGGGCAAGATATGTTTACGTTTAATAAAGACGTTACAGCCACGGAACCCATAGCTGGGTTCTCAAGAAAGATACTCTCATACGATGAAAATCTCATGGTGGTCGAGGGGACGTTCAAGAAGGGCACGTTCGTCGCGTCGCACCATCATCCGCACACTCAGGCCAGCTATGTGTCGTCCGGCAGCATCAGGGCTAAGGTCGGCGGCGAGACTCGCACGTTGTCAAAGGGCGATTCGATATTGATGGGGCCGGACGAGCCCCACGAGATAGAGATGCTCGAAGATTCCGTAGTAATAGACGTGTTTACGCCAATGCGTGAGGATTTCGTAAAGTAAATTAGAGCTTTGGCTCTTCTCGTATATCGTCGGCCAGCCTGTGGCGTTTTATGTGGGCGACTGTTAATGTCTGTTTTGGACAGTGATGTTTTTAGTTTTTCTTGCGTTTTATCATACAAAGTTGTAGTCTTTATCGGGATATTTCTAAACTATGATATAATAAACAGTATAGTGGACTTCGTTATCCACTATTTTATCTGAGAGGCGGATGGTAGATTTGTTCCGACTGATTGTGCGGTTCTTTCTGAACCTTTTCTTTAACGTGCAGGTCAAAGGATGGGAAAACTGGAAAAACGCGGGAGAGGGAGTCCTTATCGCCCCTAACTATGTCTCGTTCATAGATCCGCTGATTTTGGCGGTGTTCCTTCCTGAAAGAGTCCCTTTCGCCATCGAGCGCCGACTTACCAAAAAACGTTTCGTAAACTTCTTCCTGTCGATAGCCGACACGCACATCCTTGATTCCGACGCGCCAATGTCGCTGAAATACTTCCTCACGTTGCTCAAAAACGGCGGACGCTGCGTTATCTTCCCTGAGCTGCAGCCCACGACCATAGGCAACGCGATGAAGGTGTCAAGCGGCGTCGCTCAGATAGCCGACCACACGAACGCTAAGATCCTCCCGATATATATAGACGGGACGCAGCGCACGCCGTTCTCGCGCATACAGCATAAGCCCGGGGTAAGGTTTTTCTCGAAGGTAACGATAACCGTATTTCCTGTGCACGAACTTAAGGTCCCCGATGAACTGACCGGCTCCAAGCGCAGCGCGGCCGCCGGACGCGAGCTTGAGAAGATAATGAACGAGGCCGCGATGTACGCGCGACGCAAGGAAAAGCCGTTCTGGGACGTGCTGCTCGACGCACGCGACGAATTCGGAGGAAAGACGAGGCTCTTCTGCGACTTCCAGCAGAAGCCAGTCACATATAACGGCTTTATCACAAGGGTCCTCCTTATAGAAGAAGCCCTGAAGGCCCAGAGACTTGAGGGCGAACATGTCGGCGTACTGCTCCCGACGTCGCTCGGCGGCGTCGTCACGATGTACGCGCTGCAAAAGATGGGCCGCATACCAGCGATGCTCAACTTCTCGCTGGGCGGACGCTCTCTCGTGAACTGCTGCCGCACCGGCGATATCAAGACGGTCATAAGCTCGCGCAAGTTCATTGAGCTTGGCAAGCTGGATCATCTTTCAAAGGCGATAGAGGATGAAGGCCTGCGTATCTTCTGGCTTGAAGACGCGGCCCCTCTCATAACGACGAAGAAGAAGCTCTCTGCCGCTCTGCGCGCGCCGTTCCTCAAGTCCAACCCGGTGCGCCCGGGCGAAGCCGACAAGCCCGCGGTGCTGCTCTTCACCTCCGGCTCCGAAGGAGCGCCAAAGGGCGTTCTCCTGAGCTACAAGAACCTGCACACAAACCACGCGCAGATGTACACGCGCGTAGATTTCTACCGCTCCGACAGGGTGCTCAACGCGATGCCGATTTTCCATTCTTTCGGCCTCTGCGGAATATTCATGCCTGTCACGCTCGGCTTCATGGTCCACCTCTATCCGTCGCCGCTCAACTACAAGACCATAGCGTCGCTGTGCTATGACGAACGCATCACGATACTCTTCTCAACGGACACATTCCTGAGCGGCTACGCTAAGGCCGCCGCCGACAACTATGACTTCGCCACGATACGCCTGCTTGTCCAGGGCGGCGAGAAACTCAAGACATCTACGCAGCATACATGGTTCGAGCGCTTCAACATAAGGATAACCGAGGGCTACGGCGTTACCGAAGCCGCGCCTGTCGTCGCGAACAACTACTACGCGCATCACAAGACAGACACAGTTGGCCAGTTCGTCTCCGGGCTCGAGTATCGCATAGAGCTGGTTGAAGGCGTAAGCGAGGGTGGCAGACTGTGGCTCAAAGGCGACAACGTGATGCTTGGATATTACAGAATAACAAATCCCGGGGTGCTCGAACCGCTCAAAGACGGCTGGTTCGACGTCGGAGACATCGTCAGCGTGGACGACGAGGGTTATGTAAAGATACTCGGCCGCGCGAAGCGCTTTGCCAAGATAGGCGGAGAGATGATATCGCTCGCGGCTGTCGAGGAAGTCCTCTGCGAGATATGGCCTGAGGAGAAACACGCCGTGCTTATGACAAGCGGTGGAGCTCGCGGCGAGATATTGACGCTCGTCACCACGAGGCCGGAGCTCAAGCGCGAAGAAGTGCACCAGAAGCTAGGCGAATACGGTATGGCTGAGATAGCTATTCCTAAGAAGGTCATCTTCATGGAGGAGATACCGCTCCTCGGCACAGGAAAGCCGGACTTCGTAACGTTGGGAGAAATGTACTGCAAGGAAGACGGCTAAACCGGCTCTAAATAGTGACCCCGATACGAATAACAAACATATAAGGAGATGCTGATATGACGAAAATAGAAGCGATAGTCAGCGCGATAAAGAACGATCTCCTGCCCCTCACGAGGAAGGGCGTGTCCGAGGGCGGACACGTCTTCGGAGGGCTTGTGCTCGACGGCAAGACATACAAGACAGTGGCTGTCGGCACCAACCGCCGCCAAGTGAACCCGATATACCACGGGGAGATAGACACAATCCAGAACTTCTTTGCGCTCAAAGACAGGCCCGCCCCTGAGGACTGCATCTTCATCGCGAGCCATGAGCCATGCTCCATGTGCGTCTCGGCCATATCGTGGTCAGGATTCCGTGAGATATGGGTGCTCTTCGACGGAGCTGACATGACGAAAGATTTTGAGATGCCCGTCGACCTCCTCATGTACAAAGAAATTTTTGGCGTTGACGGCGCGAGAAACGAAAACTCCTTCTTCAAAAAATATGATTTAAAAGCGGAAGCCGCGAAGGAACAAGACGCCGAGGAACTAGCGGAGAAGATCGACGAGCTCGTCAAGGAATATGCCGAGCTCGACACGCTCGTTTTGGATTTCGGCTACCCCGGAATTTGATTTCGCCAGCGCGAAAAAATATCCGCATTTCCAGTGAAAATATTGTAGAATAGCACTACATAACTCGAAAGGATTGATGGCGCATGTGCGGTATCATGGGATACATCGGCGACAGCGAACCGACGAAGATAATCCTCGAAGGGCTTGCCAAACACGAATACAGAGGTTACGACTCGGCGGGTATAGCCGTCATCAAAGATGGAGCGATACAGGAGATACGCACGACGGGAAGGGTCTGTCAGCTCGCTGAGAAGGTCAAAGAGACCGGCTTCACCGGCGAGTTCGGCATCGGACACACGCGCTGGGCCACGCACGGAGGCGTCACCGAGAACAACGCTCACCCACATATTAGCAGCGACGATAAAGTTGTCCTTGTCCATAACGGCATCATCGAGAACGCGCGCGAGATACGCGCTGAGCTCGAGGCCAAGGGAATAAAATTCCACACGGAGACGGACACGGAATCTGCGGTCCAATACCTCGGGTACGTCTACGACGGAGATCCAAAGGGCGCCATAGTAAAACTCACGAAGCGCATTCGCGGAGCGTTCGCGCTCGTCATAATGTTCTACGACAAAAACGAGGAATTCTGGGTCGTCCGCAAGGGCTCGCCGCTCGTCGTCGGGCACGCGGGACACGAGGGCTTCTGCGCCTCCGACCCTACCGCATTGCTTGAATACACGCGCGATGTATGGTTCATGGACGATGACGAAATGGCGCAGATAACCCGCGAGGGCTGCAAGTTCTTCGACTTCAACGGCGTGGAACACGAAAAGAAGACGATGCATCTTGACTGGGACTCAGCTATGACGAGCCGAGGAGAGTATGCCCACTTCATGCTCAAGGAGATACACGAGCAGCCTGACGTAATGACCCACACGCTGCTTGGCCGCGTCGCTAACAATGAAGTCGACCTCAGCCGCGAGCTGGACTGGACGCCTGAGCAGGTAAAGGGTTGGAAAAAGATACACTTCGTCGCCTGCGGCACGTCGCATTACGCGACGATGATCGCTGCGCGCATAATGGAAACGCTTGGAAACTTTGAGATACGCACAGAAGTAGCCTCCGAATACCGCTATATGAATATTCCAATAGGCCCTGATACTCTAGCCATATTTGTATCGCAGTCAGGTGAGACGGCCGACACGCTCCACGCCGCTCGCCTCGCTATGTCTAAGGGAGCCAAGTGCCTTGTTATAACGAACGTCCGCGGCTCGACGATACACCGCGAGGTCGGCGACGCGCTAGTCACTCCGGCAGGCCCGGAGATAGGCGTCGCGGCCACAAAGACATTCACGGCGCAGATAACTATCTTAACGCTGCTCGGCCTCTATATGGCGAAGCTCAGGGGAGAACTTCTGCCGGAGCCCGAGAAAAATTTGGTCGGCGCGCTCATGGATATTCCTGCCAAACTCTCGAGAATTCTTGACCAAGAGAAAGTGATCGAGCAAATAGCGCGCAACTTTGCCGACGCAAGAGGTTTTTTCTTCATTGGCAGAGGACTTGCTTACCCGCCGGCACTGGAGGGGGCGCTCAAGCTCAAGGAGATATCATACCTCCACGCCGAGGCATACCCTGCCGGTGAGATGAAACATGGTCCAATCGCGCTGCTCGACAAAGAGCTGCCGGTCGTTGCCCTTGTGCCAAAAGGGTTCCTCTGGGAAAAGACCATCTCCAACATCGAGGAGTCTATGGCCCGCAAGTCGCCAATTATCGCGATAGCCACAGAGGGCGACGAAGAGATAAAGCATTATTCCGAAAACGTTATATATACCCCTGCGACCGAGCCGGAACTATTCCCGTTCATCGCGGTCATCCCGCTGCAGCTCTTCGCCTACTACGTGGCGAGACAGCGCGGCTGCGACATTGACATGCCGCGCAACTTGGCGAAATCCGTAACGGTAGAATAATTTACACAAGACATAAATGATACGAACGAAGCCCCACCGTTTATGGCGGGGCTTCGTTCGTATCGTGCCTTTAGTATTTATCAATCGTAATTATTCAACAATGGTTCGTGAAAATAGTCGAGTATCATATTCACGTCGAAAAGGTTAAATATTTCGCGCTCAATACAAAAAGCGATAAGAAGGTCAAATGTGCTGCTTCTACTTAAGGCATATCCTGTGTATTCAAGCAACTCTGCGGTATCAGATTTACTCAGCTTCAACGCAAGCGCGAGTGCGATGACCGTCACCTTGCTCGGATGATATTTTTCGTCCGTGCGTATTTTTGAAAACACCCGCCTGTCCACCAAGGCGCGTTTGTAAACGGTACTGTCCCTTTCACCATGCTTGTCGATAATCGAGAATAGCAAATCTCTGAATATTGGTTTTTGATGCCGCTTTATAAATGTTTCAAAATCTGTATTATGACAAGACATTGCCCGAGGTTTAATGTCCTCTACCGACGCAACACGTTTTCTGCTTATGCTTGGTTCGTCATAACTCAATGATGCTGGGCTAACATGCTTTTGAGGTTCTGTAGAAGCAGAAGCGTCACTAGATGATTCTTCATCTTTTCCTCGTTCTGAGCTTTCTTTGCGGGAGAAAGTCTGTTTCTCAGATTTTTCCTCTTGCCACTCTTCTATATCATCGCACATGGACAAGATGGATAACTCAGCTTCTTCCAGCTTTGCTTCGCCAGCATGGATCATACGATTGCTATAATTTGGCTTTCTGTCGTAGTGGCTTTTAATATAGGTTTCTATTTCCTCAAACAATTTTGTATTCATTTTTAGTCTGTTGATCCGCAAATAATTCATGATATTTAATAGCTTATACAGCATTGAATATCCCTCCTATTATTTTTAATTATGTATGTCTAAGCTGTAAAAATGTCGCTTATCGAGAGACCTTTCATCTTCTTACCTCTGCTACCCTGTCAGGTATTGGAAAGGAGGTGTGAGGGTAATGGAGACGACAAAAAACAATATAACGGAACTCATATTCATACTTGACCGCAGCGGTTCCATGTCTGGCAAGGAGAGCGATGTTGTTGGAGGCTACAATTCTTTTATTGACAAACAAATTGAAGAACACGGGGAGACCGTGGTTACAACAGTATTGTTCAATGAACATTGCAAAACACTTTTTAATGGAGTGCCAGCAGGAAAAGCAAAACTTGTCTCTGAACAGTACGTAGCCAACGGCACGACAGCGCTTCTCGACGCGATTGGGAATACAATTTTTGACGTGAGCAGCCGCATTGCCAGAACTGCAGAATATCTGCGTCCACGAAACGTTATCGTTATTATCACTACCGATGGGCTTGAAAACGCGAGCCGCGAATTTACAAACAACAAAGTCAAAGAAATGATTGAACAACAGAAAAACCTCCTTGGTTGGAGTTTTATCTTCCTTGGCGCGGACATCGACGCCTATGCTGAAGCGCAAAAACTATCTATTGCAGCATGCGATACCATCAAATACGATTCGTCGAAAGAGATCTTTAGCAGGGCTTTTTCTGGAAAAGTCTATGCTCGGTGCTCTGCCAAAATTGACGAACTTCTTTAAAGCGCGACAGTATCATGCACCAATAGAATAACACCATGATGCGTCACGTTAAGTGTATTGAAAAATATTTAAGGATGAGGAGAATAATAATGAGAAAACGCATTGCATTATTTGTAGCCCTAGGTATTGTCTTAACAGCAACGGTTGCCTTAGCAGTAACAGATTGGAAGCTTGCTGGGGCATGGAACTATACTCTTTCCGTCCCGTCCGCAACAGTAGGCGGTAATCCAGCCTCTCTGACGGAGACAGGAATCCTGACAATGAAAATGACCGAGAACGGCGGCGTCGAATACTTTAAATCATACGACCAGTCATATAGCGGCATACTCACCGTGTCTGGCAACAAACAGACATATAGCGGGAGCTTTAAAGATGAGGCATTAGAACCAACAGCATATACACCGGGAAATAGCTATATCGTTAAAAGCACACAAAACATTAGTGGAACAACAGTCACAGCAACATACACGCTGACTCAGACGGAAGAAAACAAAGTGACTGGAACTGCGGTCATCAAGTATGGAGCCGAAACGGCGAATGGCACAATAACGGCAACTCGCCCAAGCGCTGATAACGGTGGCGGCGGTTGCAGCGTAGGGTTTGGAGCTCTTGCACTATTGGCGTTAACGCCGCTTTTCTTTCGCAAAAAGAGATAGTATTGACGATATTAAAATAAAATAAATTATTTACGCAAGCGGCCCTTGTGGGCCGCTTGCGTTGTCTCAACCGTTAAGCTACAAAATACCTTTTCTTGTTTGTATAGACTGTAGCGCGGAGAAAGCCGAACTCCTCGAATTTCATCACGAAGGCTCTAACGGTGGCGTATGCGGCATTGCCGAAGTCGCGCTCAAGTTCCTTTGTCGAAAATTCCGAGTTACCGTAGGTAGCCATGACAAATTCAAAAAGTTCTCGTTCTTTGAGTGTGATTTTCCCTGCTCCGACCGCTCTTTTGAAAATCTCCGAGTTGCCGACAGTCGCGGTGGGGAGCCACGCAGCTTTGTTATATACATTTTCAACAATGTACGCGACAAACGGAGTAATGTCTATCCGTGAGCTGACTGCGGCGTTCTTCTCTATAAGATTGAACGCCTTGTAGTAATCGCTTCTGGTTTTATTTATCTGCGACGATATGCTGACGAGCAGCGCGGCTGGGTACCCGCGCTGTACGAGATGCCATATATTGAGAAGCCTAGCCATCCTGCCGTTGCCGTCGAAGTATGGATGTATATACGAGAGATAAAAATGTAGAACGGCGGCCTTTATTAAATCGTTCTCGCCGGTGTCTTCGTTTGCATAAGCGACAAGTCCTTTCATTGCGTTGGGCAGGGCTTCGTGCATCATCCCCCTGTGTTCGACCTTCCCGCCTACGACGAATACCGCGTCGTGTCTGTATTTGCCGCCCGGCAGAAGTCGGTTGCTGTCGCTAAGTTCGTCGGCAATAGATTTGTTATAGAGCCGATATATGTTTTCCTCGGAGATGTCGTTCGACGGGTCGGATATAAATTCCAGTCCCAACTTGAGCCCCAATAGACGTCTTTCGTCGTTGTCGCGCGGCGCAGCGCCTCCTAGTATATTGCGTATACTCTCGCGGGATGAAGAAATATTTTCTATCTGGAGAGTCGAATATATCTCCTCCTCAAACGGCGCTTCGTCAATAGGCGCGAGCGTAGGACTTGTCGTCATGAGGCGTTTATAGGCGGCGGGGGCTATCTTTGACACGCAGTCACGCAGTACGATAGGCCTCTCAGAGAAATCACGCAACGGAAGCTCTTTTGCTAAGGACGATGAGTAAAGAAAATCCAACATATCCTTCAGAGCCTCAGGGTAATATTTATACTGCATCTTTTTCAAATCATCCACGTGTGGGTCTGAGAGCATCAAGCTTAAATATTTTAAATCCATTCCAACGCTTCCTAACTGATATAAATTGATATCAATTTGTATCAGTTTATATCATCTTTGGTTTTTCTTCAACAGCATGTCGACGTTTAGAACAAAAATTATTCGCGGAATAGAAAAATATTGTTTCATTGGCTTCGTTATGGTTTAATTAGCATGTAAATAGCTTTAATAATTCGATAAATTTTGATTTCATATTGGGAGGGCGACTTATGTACACAGAAGGTAAGATCTATATCGCAAAATCGGACAAACAGATATATCTCATGCCGGAGATGGCCAACAGGCACGGGCTTATCGCGGGCGCGACTGGCACTGGAAAGACGATATCGTTAAAAGTCTTAGCCGAGTCTTTCAGCGATATGGGAGTCCCTGTGTTCCTCACGGATATCAAGGGCGACCTTGCCGGAATGTGCCGCCCCGGCGTAGACAGCGAGGATATGCAGAAGCGCATAGCTAAGTTTGGACTCGCGCCACTTGGTTTTACGTATAAGGAATATCCGACGTGCTTCTGGGATATTTACGGAGAGGCTGGACACTCTGTCCGCGCGACGATATCTGAGATGGGGCCGCTGCTCTTGGCAAGGCTGCTCGACCTGAACGACACTCAGGCCGGAGTGCTGAGCATAGTCTTCCGCGTCGCCGACGACAGGGGGCTGTTGCTGCTTGACCTCAAAGACCTTCGCTCGATGCTGAATTATGTTGCCGAGAACGCGAAGGAGTTCACGCTTCAATACGGAAACATCGCCGCGCAGAGCGTTGGAGCTATCCAGCGCTCGCTGCTTATGCTCGAGGATGAAGGCGGGGATATATTCTTCGGCGAACCAGCTCTCCAGATAAACGACTGGATAAGGACGGACAGCGCTGGGCGCGGGATGATAAACATACTGCACTGCGTGAAGCTGTTCCAGCATTCTTCGCTCTACGCCACATTCCTGCTCTGGATGCTCTCCGAGCTGTTTGAGGCTCTGCCGGAGGTCGGCGACCCGAAGAAGCCGCGTATGGTGTTCTTCTTCGACGAAGCCCATCTGCTGTTCAACGACGCGCCGAAGGTCCTGCTCCAGAAGATAGAACAGGTAGTCCGCCTCATTCGCTCAAAGGGCGTAGGCGTCTACTTTATCACGCAGAACCCGAAGGACGTTCCTGATACGATACTCGCACAGCTTGGCAACCGCATACAGCATGCCCTCCGCGCATATTCTCCCGCGGAGCAGAAGGTTGTCCGCGCTGCGGCGGAGACTTTCCGCGTAAACCCGGCGTTCGATACGGAAGAGGCGATCACTCAGCTTGGCACGGGCGAGGCCCTCGTCTCGTTCCTGCAGCTTGACGGCACGCCGTCTGTAGTCGAGAGAGCGTTTATACTGCCGCCGCAGAGCAAGATGGGAGACATCGACGACGCCACGAGGAAAGAGGTTATAGCGATGAGCCCGATTGGGCCGAAGTACGACACTATAGTCGACCGCGATTCGGCCTACGAATATATCATGGCGAAGTATAAACGCGACACCGCCGAGAAAGAAGACGAAGAGAACCGCATAAAGCAGCTCAAAGAGGAGAAGGAACAGGCTAAGCTCGACGCGGCCCGCGAGAAGGAAGAAGAGAGAGAACGCATCCGCGCGGAGAAGCAGGCCGAAAAGGAAGAGAAGGAGCGCATCAGAGAACAGAAGAACTCTATGGCGGGGCTCTTTGGCAACGCTGTTAAGAGAAAGGCTATCAACAAAGCCGCGCAGGAGATACTCAACTTCGGAATGCGCAGTCTGCTTGGGACTCTGACAAAGAGAAGATAATAAATTTACGATATACGTACAGCAAAGAGGGCGGCCGCTGATAAGCGACCGCCCTTCATCATATATTTTAGCTTACGGTATCAGACGAGCCCGAGCACATGCGCCCAGACTGGTATCGCTATCGCGCCAAGCACCGTCGTTGACGCCACGAGGTCCGCGCCGTAATCTCCGTCCATGCCCATCTCCCTCGCGAGTATGAAGCAGTTGACGGCGGACGGCATCGCGCTGAGCATGACGGTGACCTGCATAAGTTCGTGCTGCACGGGGAAGAGGTTAAGAAACAGCAGCATGAGCAGAGGATGTATCATGAGTTTGATAAAGCAGTCTTCCCACGTTCTGCGCAGCATGTCCGCTACGTTGGCAAAGCATGAAAGGTCTAGGGTGCCTCCAAGTCCAATGAGCGCGACGGCTGTAGCCGCCTGGCTCATAAGCTTCATCGCCTCGTCGATGGCGAGAGGCAGTCTGTCAATCCCTATGAGCGCGAACAGCAGGCCGAGTACGCATGATATGACCATGGGGTTAACGGCGAGTTTCTTAAAAGTTTTCTTTACTGTGTCCATTGATAATTTGCCGTACTGGGCGATCTCGGCCGCAGAGATCGACAGGATGTGATATCCGATGATCGTCACGGCGATGTAGAGCGACGCATAATGGAGCCCTGTTTCGCCCATCGCGAGCTGCACGACGGGAAATCCGAGATATATATTGTTGCCGCGCATCGACGACATGACAGACACCGCTATAGTGTTCGGCTTTCCTTTGTGGTAAATGCGCGAGGACGCTAGCCATGCAAATCCAAGCGTCGCAATGTAGGCTAAGATGGACGCGATGAACAGGTTGGGCTGCGTCAGCACCTCTCTGCCGGATGTAAACGTAGTCCTGAACAAAAGCATAGGGAGTATGACCCAGTAAAGAGTCTTCGTAAGTGTCTTTATCTCCCTCGCTTCATAAAAACCATATCTGCGAAGCAAATTTCCGGTTATAATAATCAGTATCAGAGGAAGGACGAGATTTAGTCCGAGCATGAACAGCTTCCTTTCAAATTTTCTCTGGTGGTTAGATTATACCCGAAATGGAGGCCAAATGTTGAGATTTGCAGAACGTATAAAAATATTCAAGACGAAGATATTTTTGCTGGCCATTCTCGCAATAATTTGCGCCGCGGGCGCGTGCAGCGCCGACGGCGAAAAACTTCTGCGCTTCTATGGACTTGACGTTGGGCAGGGCGACTCTTTCTTCTTCATCTTCCCGGACGGAAAGACTATGCTCATTGACGCAGGACCGGAGGACGCAGGGCGAAAGATCGTCCGTTATATCAAGAGCTGCGGCGTGAAGAAGATAGATCTCCTAGTCGCGACACATCCTCACTCAGACCATATCGGCGGGATGCAGGCTGTGCTTAAAAATTTTGAGATAGGCAAGATATGGGACTCGGGGTACAACCATGGCTCCAAGCCTCAGGAGGATTTCTACCGCAGGATAAAAAAGGAAAACATCCCGTTCGGCAGGCCAAAGCGGGGCTACTCTGAGAAGTTCGGTGGAGCTGTGATAGATGTTCTCGCCCCGTCGAAGCTGCTCAAGGGGACGGCGCGTGACGCTAATAACAATTGTATCGTGCTTCGGATAACTTACGGCTCCGTGAGCTTCCTTATGACCGCGGATATGGAGAGGGAACAGCGCATGACCATCCCTGCCCTCCCCCAGTCTACAGTGCTTAAGGCCGCGCATCACGGGAGCTATAACGGAACAGATCGGCATGTGCTGGACAGCGTAGCGCCGAAGTTTGTCGTCCTGAGTTATGGAAAGGGCAACCCTTACGGCTATCCGCACAAAGAGATCGTCGGAGATATCGCCAAGAGAAAGCTGATACGCTTCGACACCGCGGACGGCGTCGTAAAATTGAAGACGGATGGCCAAAATATCAGCTACCCGTCAGAAGCGGAGGGAAAGAAATGAGAGAGAAAAGTTTGCTGGCGTTCGTCGATTCTATAAACGGCGACATCTGCCGCGTCCTTCTTGGGGCTGGTTCCGCGCCCGTCGATATCCCGCTCGCGCTTCTTCCGCCGGGGATCGAAGAGGGTTCGTCGTTCATGGTCAAGTTCACAGAGCCACGAGTCGATCTTGAAAGAAAAAATAGAGTCGCGGAGCTCATAAAAGAAATGGAGACTGGAATATGCCATTGCTCAGAATAGGGGTCATACAGACGGACGTGAAACTCGGCGACAGAGCCGGTAACTACGCGAGGGCCGAAGCTATGATCGACGAGGCATACAGGCCGTCGGACATCCCGACCGCGCTGCTGCTGCCGGAGCTGTGGGACGTAGGCTACGCGATAGAACAGCCGGACGTCTACAGCGACCCTGACGCGAAGATGGCCGCGGAATTTTTGGGCAGGCTCGCAAAAAAATACAAGTGCTGGTTCGTAGGCGGCTCCGTCTTTGCCGTGACTGAGCATGGCCCAGTCAACCGCGCGATGGCCGTCTCGCCCAGCGGCGAATATGTCGCGCATTATGATAAGGCGCACCTCTTCCCCGGCATGGACGAGGATAAATTTTTGAAGCCGGGAAACTCTAGGACGCATGTCGAAATTTGCGGTGTGAACGCCGGGATGGCTCTATGCTACGACATCCGTTTCTGCGAATGGACTAGCCTCTACGCCGTAGACGGAACGGAGGCGCTGTTTGTCGCTGCGGAGTGGCCAATACGCCGCGTCGAACACTGGCGTCTGCTTATTCAGGCGCGCGCTGTTGAAAATATGATGTACGCGGCGGGCTGCAACAGGTGCGGAGACGGAGGCGGATTTACGTTTGGCGGGCATTCTATGATAGTCGACCCGTGGGGGAAGATACTCTGCGAGTGCGGAGACAGACCGGAGGCGGCGTTTGCCGTCATAGATACGAGCGAGGTTTCAAAGGGCCGCGGTCTTCTGCGCACATTTGAGATGCGCCGCCCGGAAATATACAGGTAACGCGCCGAGCCGAAATAAGAAAATTATCTTAAAAATCGGCTGCCGATAGTGTAATATATTGCCATCGACAAATTACCCAAGGAGGTTTGACATGAAAAGATCGACGACGTTTATTGCGGCATTATTGCTGGCATTCGCGCTCTTTGCCATTCCAGCCTGCGCCAGACAGTACACAAAGGAGCAGCCTCCCAAGCCCGGCGAAAGGGCGGCGCATATTTGGTTCAACGTCCTCAACAAGAGCAAGCACCCCGTATTTCTGAAATATAAGGGCAAAGTGAACATGGGAAGCGGCAAGAAAGAAGACACAGTTACCACGCTCGCGATGAAAGGCGACATGACCTTCACCGACCTCAAAGGCGAGAGCGACCACATGTCCATGATCCATAACGCGAAAGACAACAAGACCATGGTCGTAATGCACAAAGACAAAACGTATATGGTGATGACTGCCAGGCCTGAGACGGTGCAGACGGTAGGCGCTACCGGCGACGTGCCGGAGGAAAAGCAGAAAGCGCAGCGCTCGGTCGAAGCGGGGCAGGAGACGATAAACGGCAGGAAATATGATTATGACAAAATAACCATCGACGGCAGCGATACGCAGACATATTATTTCAACGAGATGACCGACGAGTGGAAATACTGGCGTACGCACGAAGACCTGCTTGAGATACTCGAGTACGGTTCGAAAGTCGATGACGGGTTCTTCATCTTCAAAGTCCCGGCAGGGTATACTGAGATCAAAATGCCCTAAAGAAGACGTTTCCAAAAGATTATCATCAAATCACATGTCAAAAAAAATCATAACCACCGGCTGTGCCGGTGGTTATGATTTTTGCCCAAAATGAGTTTAAGCTATAGATCTCTTTTCATTTCTAGTTTCTCAGAAGGTTTATAAATTTCATAAAGTATATTCCGTCTTTTTTCTCGGCGCGTTCCATGTACCGTCGATGGGCGAAGTGGCTCGAATGCCTGTATAATCTATTGTGGTGATGGGGATGTCTCAAGAAATAGGGACTGCGAAAATATTTTCGCTCAAGGACAAAAATATTATCGGCGTGAACCCTCCGGTCGAGGACTTCGCGTTCTTCGATCTGTGGTCGAAGCCGCTGGGTCTGCTGTATCTGCTTGAACGTATGCGCGGTAACGGAAATCATGTCAAGCTCATCGACTGTGTCCACGAGGGCGCGGCTGGTGAGAAATCTTTCGGGTGCGAGAAGATAAATTCTTCGCCGATAGAAAAGCCCGCCGTATACAGCGGGATAAAGAAAAATTACCACCGGTTCGGCGTGGATGAAGCCGCCTTTCGCGCGAGGCTCAGTTCGGCCGAAGAGCCGGATTATATACTCCTCACATCGATAATGACATACTGGTACGGCGGCGTGAAATGGGCGATAGATATCATACGCGACACGTTTCCCAATGTCCCGATAATACTTGGCGGGATATACGCTAGGTTCTGCCCTGAGCACGCGCTGACGCTCGGCGCCGATTTTGTCGTGACAGATAGCTGGCAGCCGGATGTTTCGCGCCCCGCTATGGACCTCTACGGCATTCCTCCATACGGCGTAACGATGACATCGTTCGGATGTCCTCTATCCTGCGAATACTGCGCGTCGCGGTTGCTCTGGCCCATATACCACAGACGGTCATCCAAAGAGGTCATCGAAGAGATAGCGTTTCAACGCGAACTTGGCGTGAACGACGTCGCCTTTTACGATGACGCGCTGCTGTTGGATAAGGAGAATTGCTTCTATCCGATATGCGCCGAGCTGAAGCGGCGATATGGCGGCGTGCTCCGCCTGCATACGCCGAACGGCCTCCACGTTCGGCAGATAGACGACAGGTGCGCCGAGGTGATGAAGGAGAGCGGATTTGCCACAATAAGGCTATCGCTCGAGAGCATCGACCCCAAGGTAGAGGCCACGGGCAGCGGAAAGGTCGCGCGCGGCGAGTACGCGGCGGCGGTCAAAAGGCTCCGCGGCGTTGGCTATGGCAGGGACGACTGTGAGACATATATCCTGCTCGGGCTTCCGGGGCAGAGCGCCGAATCTGTCAAGGACACGATAAAATTCGTACACGACTGCGGCGGCAAGCCGAAGCTCGCGGAGTTCTCGCCGATACCGGGGACGAAATCGTTTGCGATGGCTGTGAAGAGATTTCCAGCGCTAGCCTCGGAGCCGCTGCTGCAAAACAATTCGGTCTACTCTACATGGATATCCGGCGAGTTATCGCCCGGGACGCTTCAGGAATTGAGAGACCTCGCGCGTGTGTAATTTTGCAGAGTCGCTATAGACTAAATCCAGAAACAAAACTATGATGATGCTACACATCTTATCCTATTAGGGAGGCTCGCAGCATGAAAGACAAGTTTGAGAACGTAACGGCAATAGCGAAAGCTAACGTATATTTTGACGGGAAAGTCATCAGCCACGCTATCTACACGGCGCAGGGAGAACGCAAGACCCTTGGCCTCTTCATGCCCGGAGAGTACGAATTTGGCACGGAAGCCGCCGAGATAATGGACATCACGGACGGCGTCTGCCGCGTGAAACTTCCGAACGCGAGCGAGTTTGTCGAAGTCAAAGCAGGAGAGAGCTTTAACGTTCCCGAAAACAGCAAGTATAAACTCTCCTGCGACGCGATACTGCAGTATGTCTGCTCGTATGTAGGGAAGTAAAAATAGACCAGAGACGTGGCCGAAGACTGTAAATGGTTCTCGGTTGAAAAAGAGGTGTCCGCGCGATGTCTTTCAAAAAATTTATCTCGATACTGCTGCTGGTGTCGATCGTCTTCTGCGTGGCAGCCCCGGCGTTTGCGTCGCAGACCTCTGAAAGAAACGACGACAGCCTCGATACGTTCCTCTCTGTGCTGAATACGTGGGGGACGTTCCTGTCGCGTATCACGGGAAATTATGAGTTCTTCGACAGCATGGCGTTATTCTCGAATTTTGCGCATAAGTGGCGCGAATTTGTTGACTCCGACGGGCTGAATCTGGAGAAACTCATGGCGGTCCTCTTGGAGTGGCTTGGCGTGGACATTTTCTTTGACGGCGCAGAGGAACCGCAGACAGGGCCAAACGCTGACGGCAGCTACACTCTATGACGGCATATATCTACATCCTGCGCTGCGCTGACGGCACGCTTTACACCGGCTGGACGTACGACGTAATGAAGCGGCTTGAGGCTCACAACAGCGGCAAGGGCGCGAAATACACTAAAGGCAGGCGGCCTGTGAAGCTCGCCTACTCAGAGCGCTTTGAGACGAAGGAAGAGGCCATGTCCCGCGAGGTCCAGATTAAGAAGCTTGCTCGCGCGGAGAAGGAAGAATTGATAAAATCACAAAGATAACCGCCGCATTATCCATAAATATACGGTATGGTGTTAACAATATTTCCATGATAAAATAAAATAAACGTGAAAGCTATATGACGTACACATGTTGTGCGCCAAAAATGAGAGGTGTTTCGTATGAAAGGTCGTACAGATATTGTTTTGGGCGTCCAGTGGGGAGACGAAGGCAAGGGCCGAGTCGTCGACGTGCTCGCGGCTAGAGCCGGGATCGTCGTCCGCTATCAGGGCGGAGCCAATGCTGGCCATACGGTGGTAGTAGGGGATGAGAAATATGTATTCCACCTTCTTCCTTCGGGGATACTTTATCCCGGCAAAGTCTGTCTGATCGGCAACGGAGTAGTCCTTGACCCTGATACGCTCTTTGAAGAGATCGACGGCCTCACGGCTCGCGGAAAGAAGCTCGCGCGTCTCGTGATAAGCCATGGCACGCATATTGTCATGCCGTACCACAAGCAGCTCGATAAACTCGCCGAAGCCGCCCGTTCTGCCGGGACGAAGATAGGCACGACAGGCCGTGGCATTGGGCCGTGCTACACCGATAAATTTGAGCGTATCGGCATCAGGGCGGAAGACCTCGCGAATCCCTCTGTCCTCAAGGAAAAACTTACGATAGCCATCAACCTAAAGAACGAGATACTGACGAAGATATACGGCGAGAAGCCGCTGGACTTCAATGAGATATATACAAAGGCCCTCAAGTGGGGCGAACGCATCAAGCCGATGCTAGGGGATTCCTTCCTTGAGATAAACAAGGCTGTCAACGCTGGCGAGAACGTCCTCTTTGAGGGAGCCCAGGCCACGCTGCTCGATATCGACCACGGGACATACCCGTTCGTCACGAGCTCAAGCCCATGCGCGGGCGGCGCATGCACAGGCGCGGGTGTTGGGCCGGGCCGCATAGACAGGGTCGTCGGCGTCGTCAAGGCGTACTGCACTAGAGTTGGCGAAGGCCCGTTCCCGACGGAGGACAAGAGCGACCTTGGCAATATGCTGCGCACGAACGGCGGCGAGTTTGGAGCGACGACAGGCCGTCCGCGCCGTTGCGGATGGTGTGACCTTGTCGCGGTCGACTACGCTGTAAAAGTAAACGGGCTAGACGGGCTCGCGCTGACTAAGCTGGACGTCCTCACCGGATTTGACGAAATAAGCGTCTGCACGTCTTACAAAGTCGACGGCGAGACGAGAAAGACATTTCCGAGCAGCTGCGCGGACCTCGCGAAGGCGAAGCCGGTCTACGAAAAGTTAAAGGGCTGGAAAGAGGATATATCGAAGTGCCGCAAGTTTGAAGACCTGCCGAAGGCCGCGCAGGATTATGTAAAATATATTGAAGAATACGCGGGAGTTCCCGTGCTGCTTATAGGAGTCGGCGCAGGCCGCGACGACACGATAATGAGGGGTATATAGATTCTTCTGTACAATTTCTGAAATACAGAGGGGCGGCTTAGAGCCGCCCCTCTTCGTGTGTCAGCGAAACGAATTTATTTCAGCAGAGTGTCCAGCAATCTATCCGAGAGCATGTCTCTCACATATCTCTTTATTTCGCGCGAGTTCTCAAGTTTGCTCAGTCCGTCTAAAATATTCTGCTCAAAATCCGTCGAAATGACGCGCTCTCGCTCCTTTTCCGTGAGGTTGGCGGCCAGTCTGCGGTATTCAGCCCTGGCTATCTTCTTTATCGTGTTTTCCGAGAGAAAGTCAAAGCCAATGACGGCGTCGAAACGCGAGAATAACGGGGCTCCGAGCTTCTCCCTTGCTTCCTCTTGTGAAGAATAGTTCGACGTGCAGATTATTACGCTCCGCCGCGCGTCGACGTGGTAGTTCTTGTCTTCGTATATCCCTTCGTCAAAGAGCTGATAGAAAGCGCTGTGGAAGAGCGGGTTTGGTTTGTCAAACTCGTCGAGAAGGATAATGTTGGACTCCCTCTCCATGAGGTCTTTGGAGAAAGACGCCTGTGTGTGTCTCCCGCCGAACATGTATGACGCGAACTCTCCGCTGTGGAACATCGAGAGCTGCTTTCTAAACAGCTTCTGCCTTAGGACCTTGCTCAAGTACTTCGCCGTCTCGGATTTTCCGACGCCAGTCGGTCCATAAAGCAACATGACGATAGGCTCCTCATGATCCGATCGTGTCAGCGGGTAAAGCGAAAGGAGTATCTGATGGAGCGCCTTCTCCTGCCCAAATATGTTCTTAGAATAATTTTCGTTGATCTCCTTCAGCGCCGCCTCGTCCACTATGTTGTACCTATAATTTATGACCTTGATCTTCCTGTAGATGCTGCCAAGCTGGTTGACAAGCTGCATGGGCGGGTTTTGCAGGAAGATAGAATCTATCTGGAACTGTCCAGTGAAACTCAGGAACGCCTGGATCGCGCTGTCGCTGACCGCCGCGTATTGGTCGGAATAGGCGACGAGACACGAAATATGCGGCTTCTCGAAATCATCGCTCTTCGGAAGATCGCTGTGCTTGCTCTGTATTTTGAAGACGTGTTCGCGCATCTTCTTATCGCTGAAAATGGCGAGTTCGCTAAGCGTCGTCATCGGTGTTTTCTTGGGTAAATGCCTAACGAACGTCCTCTTCGGACCATAGTATAAAACGATTTTTGTCATGCCGTCACACGTCCCTATGCTTTTTTAATTTAATAATTATGAATTGTATAAAAACTTTGTTGACAATATCACTAGCTAGTGATATTGTAAAGCTGTCACAACGAAAGTCAACTATTTCACAATATAATAAGGGGTAAATATTTTCGCTATGGTAATGAACGACGCAGACCGATTGAACGGCAAATTGGTAATTGCCCTTGGGCGAGCCTATCGCAGCGCTCACAGGAAGTCTACGGAACTTTTCAGGAAACGCGGTTTGACGATGTCGCAGTTTACGGTCATGGAAGTCCTTTACAATAAGGGCGAGATGACGATACAGCAGATAATAGATAAAGTGCTGTCGAGCAGCGGAAATATAACCGTAGTGGTCAGGAACCTTGAGACAGTTGGGCTGGTCTATAGAAGGGTAAATCCCGAGGACAAAAGATCCTATTATATTGGCCTCACTGACAAGGGCAAGAGGACGGCGGCGTCCGTATTTTCAAAGCATATGACATACATTGCAGAAGCTTTCTCAAAGCTGACTCCACAGGAGAAAAGTACTGTAGTTGCGGTCCTGAAAAAGCTGAAGGATTAAAATATAAAAAGAATAAATGAATTTTCGCAGGGGAACTCCTTGCTTTTGTTACGAGATATATCACTAATTAGTGGTAGTTTACTTTTGGTTAATTTTTAGTACGACATAGACGAGTTTTAATATTTTGAGCAACCCTTGGTCGTTGTTTATAAAAGTATCACTAATTAGAGATATCTTTGAAACGCACAAAATTTAAGTGAAATGCATGTCGAATCAGGAAAGGAGAAGTTGCGAGTCACAGAAAATTTTCAAGGCAGCTTGAACGCAGATAACTTTCATCACCAAATATTGTGAATTATGTAACATAACATGAAATGGAGGAGAAGCAATGCTAAAGCACTGGACACCTTACAAACCTGAACTTGCTAAAATTTATGAGGAAAAGGGATATTGGCAGAAAGATATGTTCTGTCAGGTATTTGACCGTCAGGCTGAGCGTTTCTGGGACAGAGAGGCTCTCGTCGGCGGAGAACAGCGCTTCACATACGGAGATATTAAACTTGGATCAGACCGCCTTGCCCTGCACTTCCTGAAACTTGGACTCAAGCACAGCGACAGAGTCATCGTTCAGCTCCCAAACATTCCTGAGTTTGTTTTCATCTGGCTTGCGCTTCAGAAAATCGGAGTTATCCCGGTAATGTGCCTCGGACAGCACAGATATTCGGAAATTTCCCAAATCGCTGCAAGAGCAGAGGCGGTCGGCTATATTATAGCAGGATTTGCCAATAAATTTAACTATGTCGACCTAGTTGAGCAGGTTGCGGCAGACCTCCCCAATATGAAGTTCAAACTGATAGCCGGTCTTGATCAGGAGATCCCAGAAGGCTATATAGACGTTCATAAACTTCTTGAAGATAAGCTTGAAGAACAGCCCGGCGCGGCCGAAACACTCAGAAAGGCGCTCCCAGATCCGCATGATGTCGGTATCCTTCTTCTCTCCGGCGGCACGACCGGCACGCCTAAACTCATCCCGCGCGAATACAACGCATATCGCTATGTCGCTACGGAATCAAGCTGTGAACTCGGATATGATATGTACACAGTACAGCTCGCGGTCGCCCCTGTCGCGCATAACATGGTCCTTGCGGCTCCCGGCATCCAGGGCGCGTTCATCTTTGGCGGCAAGGTCGTTATGGGAACGTCGCCGCGCACGGAAGACATCTGCAAACTTATCGAAAAAGAACACATTACCCATATCCCGATGGTTCCAGCAATGATCATCGCCATGCTCAACTTTGAAGACCGCGCCAAGTACGACCTCTCCTCATGGAAGATCGTCGTCAACGGAGGCTCCAAGATTGAACCTGTTGTCGCCGCGCGCGTTGAGAAAGAACTTCCCTGCCGCCTAGTCTCACAGTTTGGCATGTCGGAAGGCACTATCACGAACACAGTCCTTGGCGACCCCGACGACGTAGTATTCGAGACGATAGGCATGTGCGTATCTCCGGCCGACGAATGGAAGATACTAGACAAGGATACAGGAGCTGTTATAGCCGAGAGTGATAACTTCAAGAACGGCGATTTCCGCGGTACGTTTAACTTCAAGGGCAAAACGGAAGTCCCCGGAGAAATCATCTTCCGTGGGCCATACACGATTCGCGGCTACTACAATGCCGAAGAGCACAACAAAAAGGCGTTCACTGAAGACGGATACTATCGTTCGGGTGACCTCGCGGCGGTACACAAGAGCGGGCGCGGTTTTGTCATCATGGGCCGTATCAAAGACGCTATCAACCGCGGCGGAGAGAAATTCAGCTGTGAAGAAGTCGAAAACATCATCCTCAAACATGAAAATATCCACAACGCGGCCCTCGTCCCGATGCCGGATCACGTCCTCGGCGAAAAAGCATGTCTCTTCGTATCGCTCAGAGAGGGCGCTGAAACCGTTACCCTCGACGATATCAAAAAGTACTGCGAAGACGGCGGGCTCGCAAAATTCAAGTGGCCGGAACGCCTTGAGATCCGCAAGGAACTCCCCGAGACGAACGTAGGCAAGGTCTTGAAAGCGAAGCTCAAAGATGAGATATACGCAATAATGGCCGAAGAGGAAAAAAACGCTAAGTAATAACGGCGAAATTACCGCTTAGTTTTCTTTCGAAACAATGAAATGCCGCGGAGGTCACGCGGCCTCCGCGGCAAAACAAAATATTGGGAGGCAACTTAAAAATGGAGAAGAGAGCAAGAAAAGACTACGGAATATTACAGCCTGTAAAGTACAGGAATATGGAACTGAAGAACCACCTCGAATGGCTGCCGGCAGTTACAGAACTGGCAGACGAAGACGGCTTTGTGACCGACGCGCTCATCGAGCGCCACGTCGACCGCGCGAAAGGCGGATTTGGACTTATCGACGTTGAGGCTACAGGCGTCAACGACAGAAAGAGCCCGAAACTCCTTCGTATCTATGACAAGAAATTCGTCCCAGGCCTCAAAGAGATGACGGACGAAGTCCACAAGTATGGATGCAAAATGACAGTCCAGCTCATCCACTTCGTGAAGCAGTCTGTCCGCACGGGCTGGAAGCAGGATGTCGCCGACCTTACGCTCGAAGAGATCAAAGAGATCGAAGATCAGTTCGTGAATGCGGCTTTCATCGCAAGAGAAGCTGGATTTGACGGAGTTGAACTCCACGATGCGCACGGCTATACGCTTTCATCGTTCACGTCGCTTCTCAACAAACGTACCGACGAATATGGCCGCGGATTTGAAGGCCGCTGCAAGATCGTTACGAACATCATCAAGAGGATCCACAAGGAAGTCGGCGACGACTACTGCTGCGGGCTCCGTCTCTCCGGCGAAGAATTCGTCAACGGCGGCAATACTCTAAAGCAGACGACGGTAAACGCTCAGCTCTTCGCAGAAGCGGGAACGGATTTCATCAGCGTTTCGGCCGGCGGCAAGACGGAAGATGGCGCGTGGTACATGGGGTACAGCGGAAACAGATGTATGCCCCCTGCGTACTATCCTCAGGGACTCCATGTCTATCTCGCAGAGGGGATCAAGAAGGCCCTTCGCGCATGCGGCGCAGCCGATATTCCTGTTACAGTATCCGGTAAGATCGACGACCTCGATTACGGTGAAAAAGTCTTCGAGGAAGGCAAAGCCGACATCATCGGTGTCTGCCGCCCGGCGCTCGCGGATCCCGAATGGATCACGAAGCAGGTCGAAGGCCGCGACAGCGAAATACTGAAGTGCGTATACTGCAACGAGTGCCTTAGAAGAGACCAAAGACACGAGCCGGTCAACTGCGCTATCAGAGACGCGAAGCTAGCGGCGGCTGCGAAAGCTGGCAAGTAGTACTTCCGATATAACTATTTAGTAGAAATATATGTAATTGACATTGCAGCAGCACCGATTGTATCCCCTGGCCGGGGATGACGTCATCCCCGGCATTAGAAAAGGAGATTGGTAAAATGAATATACTAGACAAGGTCAATAAAGTACCAGGCGGAATAATGGTCGTGCCAATGATCGTCACAGCAATCATAAATACATTCATCCCCGCGGTACTTAAAATAGGCGGTCCGACAACAGCAACTTTCAGTGGAGTCGGAGCGATGACGACGATAGGCATGCTTCTCTTCGTAGCTGGGAGCCAGACCAAATACAGCGATATCGGTTCCGTGTGCGCGCGCGGCGGACTGCTCGTTATTGTCCGATTGATCGTAGCTTTCGCGGGCGCATGGCTGACGCTTAAGTTCTTCGGAATCGGCGGAGTCTGCGGAGCCTCTGCTCTTGCTATCACGATCGCCCTCGCGAGCTGCAACCCCGGCGTATATGCTGGATTGATGCAATCCTATGGAGACAACGTCGATAAAGCGGCGATGGGCGTTATCAACCTGATAGCGGTTCCGGCCACGCCTCTCGTTATCCTCGGCATTGCGGACGGCACGGGGTTTGACTACATGAGCGCCGTTTCCACGCTTGTCCCTTTCGCCTTTGGCATGATACTTGCGAATTCGGACGAGAAGATACGCAAACTCTTCTCTACGGCGACGCCTGTAGTCCTCTTTTTCCTCGGTTTTTGCCTCGGTGCTGGCATTAACCTCAGATCGCTGTCACAGGCTGGAATTGCCAACGTCATACTAATTGGGCTTATCGTATGCGTCTTCCTGCCGATAATGGTAGCGGCAGATAGAATCATACTCAGGCGTCCTGGTTACGCGGCGGCCGGAGCTACATGCCTCGGCGGGTTGTCAGTAGTCGCGCCTAGAATTATCGGGGCCCGCCTGCCTCAGTATCAGCCTTATGTGGAATCGGCGACGGCGCAGCTGGCAGTAACTTTGGTGTTCTGTATTTTTGCGTTCCCATATATCACTAAATTTATAGTCAGTAAGTTTGGAAGCGGCGCGCCCGCGCCCGAAGCGAAGTAACATCTGTAATTGATACAGTTTCCGGTTTCGCGGCTCAAAGCCGCGGAGCCGGAAGTATATGACTTAAGAAGGGGAACTCAAATTATGGCTGAGTTTATCTCTGTTTCTAAGGCAATATCACTAATTAGAGATAATATCACGCTCGGGGTCGGCGGGTTTGGCGGATTTTCCGCGCCCGACGAACTTCTGCGTGAGATGGCCAAAAGCTATGAGACGAGCGGAAGCCCGAAGGGGCTGATGGTCGTTTCTGGAATATCTCCGGGAGACCTCAAGGAGGACGGCTTCGGACTCAGTATTATCAAGGCCGATGGGATCATAACCTCCATATATGGCGCGCACGTTGGAATGTCTCCGGCGATAGGCCGCGCGGTTGGAACCGGCAAGATAGCAGGCTATACTGTGCCGCTCGGCGTTTACAGCCATCTTCTCCAGGCGATAGCAGGAAAGAAGGTTGGCGTGATAACAAAGGTCGGTCTACATACCTTCTGCGACCCTCGTCTTGACGGATGCTGTGTCAACGAGAAGGCGAAGAGTTCAGGGTTTGAAGTCGTGTCTCTCGTAAAAATAGGCGGCGAAGAATATCTCCACTATAAGCCGTTCCGTTTGGACGCCTGTATCCTACGCGGCACATATTCAGATAAAAAAGGCAATATCTCGCTCGAGCAGGAACCGCTAAGCAGCGAACAGACGACAATGGCCGAGGCTGTCCACAACGGCGGCGGCTTAGTTATCGTTCAGGTGAAGGAGATAGTTGAGAACGGAGCTCTCGATCCGCGCAAGGTACAGATTCCCGGCTGCGCGGTCGATTATGTTGTCGTCTCTAGGCCGGAAAACCATCTACAGTGCTACGACTGGTCTGGCTACAGACCTGAATTGACGGGCGAGAGCAGGGCGGAACTTGGTTCGTTGAAACCGATGGAGCTGACTCCGAGGAAGATATGCGGCCGCCGCGCGGCGATGGAACTTACTGTAGGCGCGCTGGTGAACCTTGGGATCGGAATGCCCGACAGCGTGGCGAGCGTCATCAACGAAGAAGGGCTCTCAGACGGAGTGACCTTCTCTATAGAGACAGGAGTGTTTGGCGGCGTGCCGTCCAGCGGCATAGCTCTCGGCGCGGCGGTCAACCCGGAAGCCATCTTCCCGATCGCCGACAACTTTGACTTGTACGACGGAGGATGTATTGACCTAGCTGTCCTTGGCGCGGCAGAGATAGACGCCTTTGGCAACGTAAACGTATCAAAGTTCGGAGACAGGTGCACCGGGCCGGGAGGGTTTATCAACATTTCCCAGAATACGAGACATATCTGTTTTATGGGGACATTCACCGCCGGAAAGATGGAATACGAAATCGGCGATGGCCGCCTTTTAATAAAGAAAGACGGCGAAAAGATCAAATTTAAGAAGTCCGTGGAACAGATCACTTTTTCCGCCAGATACGCGGCGGAGAACGGGCAAGAAGTTCTGTATATAACAGAACGGGGCGTATTCAGCCTTGCGAAAGACGGGGTCATGCTGATAGAGATAGCCCCAGGCGTAGATTTGGAAAGAGATATTTTGGCAAAAATGGAATTCAAGCCGTTGATTTCGTCTGATTTGAAATTGATGGATAAACGTATCTTCTGCGGTCAAAAAATGGGACTTAGCTTCACGCGTGCAGAGTGAGGCATAAAAGTTTAATCTCAATTAAGAGTATCAGAGAGGAGCTGCTGTAGTATGTCTTCCGAAGAAAAGAAACACACAACACTATCGGGATACGAACTGAAAACCGTCTACACAAAAGAAGACCTCAAAGGTTTTGATGCTGACAAAGAGCTTGGTACCCCTGGGCACTATCCGTTTACGCGCGGTATAAGAGAGAATATGTACCGTGACGGCCGCCTGTGGACGATGGGGCAGTACGCTGGCTTTGCGTCCGCTGAAGAGGCCAACAAGCGCTTCCGTTACATCATTGAACAGGGCGGCACAGGTTTCTCCGTCGCGCTCGACCTGCCTACCCAGATGGGTTACGATTCCGACGATCCAATGTCGGAGGGTGAGGTCGGAAAGGTAGGGGTCGCCATCGACTCCCTAGCCGACATCGAGGCTCTGTTCAAAGGAATACCTTTCGAAAAGGTGCGCCAGATACGCACGACGGCGAACGCTAACTCGATAATCATGCTTGCCTTTTATGTAGCATTTGCGAAGAAAAACAATATCGACCCCAATACGATCGGTTTCTTCCTGCAAAACGACATCTTGAAAGAGTATATGTGCCGGGGCACGTATATTTTCCCGCCGGCGGCAGGCGTCAAGCTCTCCGTTGACGTGCTGGAATACTGTGGAAAACACCTTCCCCATTGGACGCCAATCGCTGTCTCCGGTTACCACATCAGGGACGCTGGG
Organism: Synergistaceae bacterium; assembly: GCA_030539135.1. GTDB lineage: Bacteria > Synergistota > Synergistia > Synergistales > Synergistaceae > JAUNSQ01. The sequence continues at coordinate 30,451 of JAUNSQ010000003.1, forward strand.
GCCACTGCGGCGATGGAGCTGGCATTCACACTGGCGGATATGATCGAATACTATGACGCGGCCGTGAAGCGCGGAGTGGACATCGTTGCGGCCACGGCGAACAGCTACTTCTTCCTTGGCGCACAGATGGACTTCCTGGAGGAAGTCGCTAAATACCGCGTGGCGCGCCGACTGTACGCGAAAATCATGAAGGAACGCTATCACGTGACGGAAGAAGAGCCGCAGCGCCTAAAGATATTTGCCTTCACAAGCGGTTCTGCCCTAACGGCGGAGCAGCCCATCAACAACATAGTCCGTGTCGCCATTCAGACAATGGCTGCGGCTGCCGGTGGAATTCAGACCTTCCACGCTTCTTCCTATGATGAGGCGATTTCCCTGCCCACGCAGGAAGCCGTGACGGTATCGCTGCGTACGCAGCAGATCGTGGGCTATGAGTCTGGACTGGCGGAGACGGTCGACCCCCTTGGCGGGTCCTATGCGGTCGAGGCCCTCACGAACGCTATGGAAAAAGAAGTCCTTGCCTTGCTTGACACGATAGAGAAAAAGGGCGGGGCCATGAAGTGTATCGAGGAAGGCTTCCAGCAGAGGATGTTGGCGGACAACGCCTATAAGTACCAGAAGAGCGTTGACAACAAGGAGCGCATCGTCGTGGGCGTCAATGAGTTCAAGGACGGCAAGCCCATAGAGCCGGCCCAGTTTACGGTCCCTGAAGATGTTGCTATCAAGCAGACGGCGAAAATCAACAAGCTAAAGGCGGAGCGCGACAACGGCAGAGTTGAGCGTGCCCTTGCCGCTGTAGAGAAGGCTGCCCGGGACAACGAGAACCTAGGGGAATATATGATCGAAGCGGTGAGCGCCTACGCGACACTCGGCGAGATCTGCAGCGTGCTTAAAAAAGTCTACGGCAAATACACGCCGATGAAGATTTACTAAAGCAGAAAGGAGGAGCGATTCGATTATGGTAAAGGTACTGATCTCCAAACCAGGACTCGACGGTCACGACCGCGGAGCGAAAGTCATAGCGAGAGCGTTTGAAGAAGCCGGAGCGGAAGTTGTTTACACTGGGCTCCAGGCGACGCCAGAGGAAATAGCCGAGATAGCCGAGCGCGAAAAGGTCGATGTCGTTGGCGTAAGCCTCCTCTCAGGAGCGCACAACACATTGATGCCGAAAGTCATAGATAAAGTCAAAGAACATGGGATGGACGACGTTGTATTTCTCCTTGGCGGGATCATCCCTCAGCAGGATATCCCCGCGCTTATGGAGAAGGGCGTGGCCGGCGTATTCGGCCCTGGCACGCCTCTCGACGAAGTCACGGACTTTGCCTTTGAGCAGGTCGCGATAAAGAAAGCTGAGAATTTAGTCGAACAAATGGGCTCAGAGATGGGAACCAAGAGTTCGAATATCTAATTTAATTTAAGGTATAACTGGAGGTATTTGTATGAAAGGGATACTTGAAGGAGTTAAGGTTCTTGGAATCGAGCAGCAGGTCGCCGGTCCT
>JAUNSQ010000218.1 GCA_030539135.1 Synergistaceae bacterium
AATTCGCGCGCTGCGCGGTGCGCCATAGCGCGCATGTTGAGCGCGTGCGTAACAGAGACGCGCGGCATATCCGGGATGCCGCTGATACGAGCTATAGGCTCGAGTTCGTCCGTTGTGATTCCGTCGTAGATGAAGGCGTGAGGGATGCCGAACTTCCTGCTTATCTCATACGCGATACAGGCCGCCACGTTCGACGCGTGTTCCTCCTCGCAGACGTTGAGGAGGTATTCGACCATGTCCTCGTTTATCACATAACCGCCAGAGTGTATCGGACAGAGTATGCCGCCGCGCGCTACGATAGCGTCGAACGGCGCGTACTGCGCGGCCTCCTCCGCCGTGAACTTCTCCGCCAGCTCCTGCCGCATAGGCAGCTGGTCCGACATATATGGGTATTTTTCGAGGAACTGTTTGGTATGCTCGTATTCTTTCTGCAGCACACAGGTCTCGTCACTGTATACCGCCATCTTTGTAGACGTCGAACCGGTGTTGAGCACTAGGATGGACTTTGACATCAGCAAGTTCCTCCTTTATTTGCGCGTCCACGAAGCCGCGCGTTATCTAATCTTTTCTATGCAGGCGTCGGCAAGCGCGTCCAGGCTTGATATGTTCTTCTCGGGAGGGAGCGGGGACGCGTCGTATGCGAGCGGGAGCTCGGTGCAGGCGGTTACCACAGGCATATCTTCAAACTCCCACAACGCTTTGACCGCCGCTTCCATCTTACAGCCAGCCGTCTTCATATCGCCGGACTTGACGTATATTATTATGTCTTGTATCTGCCGCTGGATATTCTCCGGCGGCACGACAAGGCGGTAACCGCTCTTTCGCGCAAGCTCCTGATAGAGCCCCATGCGCGTCGTGCCGAGCGTCGCCACCATCCACGCGCCGTTTGGCGCAGCCTTCTCCGCCGCAGCCAACGTTGCCTCCGCTATGTGCACCAGCGGAGCTTTGAGGCTCCCTCTGAATTTATCTATAAAGCAGTGAGCGGAATTGCAGGGGACGGCCAGCACATCAGCGCCCCACGCCACCAGCCTGTCGAGGTCGGCCTTGAGGTACGGGCTCGGGTCTTCCCCGCCCGATGTGACGGCTGTGCTGCGGTCCGGTATCTTAGGGTCGGACATGAGGTAGACAACGGGGTGTTCCTGATCTTTATCTGCGGGGAACCGCGCCGCGAGTATCTTCATAAATTCGGCCGATGCCGCGGGCCCCATGCCGCCGAGAACGCCAAGAATTTTCGTAGCCATTTGACAGACCTCCATATCTCTTTAGTAAGACGACAAATACATCAATTAATTTTGAATTATACTTCTTATGCCCTGCCCCAACAATCGCGTATCAGTCGATTTTACGTTGCGTTTTGGAATGATAAGTGATAATCTGCAAGCTCAATAAAAGAGAAGACAAAGGGAATATTGGAAAGGAAATGACAGTTATGTATCTGTGCTATCACAATGGAGAATTCAGACCGACAAAGGAGACTTTCATACCGGTCACCGACCTTATCATACAGCGCGGCGTCGGAGTTTTCGATTCTATCCGCACATACGGGAGGAGCCCGTTCGCGCTGGCAGACCATATCAACAGGCTGGCTGGGAGCGCTAAGATGGCCGGCATCGCGGCCGACGATATAATCGCAAAACTTCCCGCGATAATACA
>JAUNSQ010000096.1 GCA_030539135.1 Synergistaceae bacterium
CGCCATGACGCGCAGCAACAGATATCCAGACAGCACATGCACGTCGCTCCGCGAGAAGATAGCCGAGCACTACGGCCTCCTCGCGGAACAGATACTCGTCGGCAATGGGCTGGACGGGGTGTTTACGAACCTTGGCCGCGCGTTCCTCTCGCATGGCGACGAGGTCGTCTGCGCGGAGCTGACCTTCTCCGTCTATGAGGACACGGCGAAAATAATGGGTGCCGTGCCGGTCAAGGTCCCGATGACAGACGATATGACGCACGACGTGGACGGATTTATAAACGCTATGACGGATAAGACAAAGTTCGTCTGCTTCTGCAACCCAAACAACCCCAGCGGTACGGCTGTGAGCCTCGACGAGATAGAGAGAGCTGTAAAGGCAACGCCAGCGGGCACGTTCTTCATCCTCGACGAGGCCTATATAGACTTCGCCGACGGGAGCGTCAAGTCTGGGCTTGCGCTGCTTGAGAGATATCCGAACCTCATCGTGTGCCGCACGTTCTCAAAGATTTTTGGACTCGCCGGTATGCGCGTCGGATGGATAGCTGCCGACCCAGAGATACTCCGTTATATGTATAAGACCCGCGAGCCGTACTGCGTAGGGCGCGTCGCCGCGGCTGGAGCCGAAGCCGCGCTCGACGACGCGGACTTCTACGAGAACAGCCTCCGCGTGCTCACGGCGGAGCGCGTGAAGCTCGCGGCGTTCCTCGCGGACAACGGCATAAAGTTTACGCCGTCGCAGGGGAACTTCATCATGGTCGATATCGACGACGCGGGCAAAGTGCGCGAACGCCTGGCGAAGAGGCACAACATCGCGGTCCGCCTCGCAGCGTTCCGTGGGCGTCATACACTGCGCATATCCGTCGGGCTGCCCGAGGAGAACCTGCGGCTCGAGAGGGCGCTGCTCGAAGAGATGGGGAGATAGCGACAGGGCCGCTCAGAAGAGCGGCCCTGCTTATTGCAAGCGTTATTGTGTCCCAAAATTGTCGGCGTCAGTTGCTCATAGACGAATGTCTGTCGAGCATCGCCATGTTGGTGTTGATCTTCCTGATGTAGGAGTGCGCTACTCCGCCGTAATAGCGGTTGAGCGCCTTCTGCATCGACCCGTAAGCGTTGACATAGCGGGAAAGGATGAGGACTCCGGCCTCTACGCCGCGTTCAGGGTCGAACATGTGATCCCTCTTCATGGCTATGCCCTTCGCGCCAAGCATACCGTTATGCACCTTCCACATGACCTGCATCACGCCCATCGCCCCGCTGCGGTTGTAAGCGCTCGGATTGAAGCGGCTCTCGACCTTGGCGAGCCCGACGATAAGGTCCACCGGGAGATTGTACTTGTGGCTGTAGAAGACCATCGCGCAGGCCTCTCTCCAAGCGACCTTCGGAGAGACGGACCTGTTGACCTTACGAATGAACGTAGCCACGTTCGCGACCTTCTGCTGCTTCTTCTCGGTCATGTCGCCGAGGAACTTCAGCGTGGAGCGCGGGTGCTCGTTCGCCCACAGGTCGATATGTTCGGCCGTGAGGCCCATCTTTTTCAGCGACGAGCGCACGGACGAGTGCAGACCGAGGACGTTTGAGCTGGGTTCGTTGTCTCCTCCCTGAGCTTTGATGATGCTGCGTGTGTTAAGTATCGCGGCGTTCGTCTTAAGGACCTTCTGACTTCCGTCGGCGTTCGCCTCGTAAGCCGTGGTCGTTATGATGGTGCCGCCCGCATCAGCCGTGTCGTCTTTCCGCGGAATGGAACTGCTCATCCCTTTGTCGGGAGAGCACATGATCGCTGCTGCGATCATTATTAACGCGGCTGCCTGCGGTATATAAATCTTCCGCAATTTCCAAATTCTACGCATGTTTACCTCCTTGCGATACGGGAACTCGCCGAACAAAAAAATGAACGATTTCTTGACCGACGATTGCTCTTAACGCTTCGAGTATCATAACGGAGAGTATTTATTCGTCAACATGTTTTGGCAAAAAACAATTGAAAATAAAGTTTTACACGTATAATGTGCAGTGGATTGCGGAAATAATTAAATTATATATTCGATAAATATTAAAAATATGCCGATAGTTTTTCGCTTAACTTGGCAAAAATTCACTGGATATAAAATTATTTTTGTATTTATTGTAATCTACGTATGCGACATTAAATAAGATATCTGATTTATTTCATGTAAACATTTTGCCAGAGGACCCAAAATCATAAAAAATTCCTCTGATTTTTGATATCTCAGAGGAACCTTTTAGGCTGTCATATAATTTTATATTTTACCTTCTACAGGCGCGCGCTCCGCGCCGTGAACTATTACCACGGCAATTTGACTACAAGTTTCTTAACGTGGGTCGGCGTGCCGGTGACGGCGACCTCCGGCTGATGCCCGTCCCACGGGGCGACGAGTATAGCCATGCCCGGCTCCAGTTTCAGCATCGGCCCCTTGGCGCCGTAATACGCGACGTCCGCCGCCTCGTCGTAGGGCACGGTCTCGTACATGTCGGCCAGCGGGCAGCAGCCAATAAGCTCCTCCCCTGCCATCACTATCTGAAGGTCCCACATCCTTTTGTGCGCCTCGAACGGGACCTCCGGCGCGGGCCTCGTGTCGTACTCCTTGAGCCGAACGTCGAGCGGCGTGAAGTTCATCTTTTGCAGCTCTTCATACGAATGCGCCGACGCCGCCTTTAGCAGCGGCAAAAGCTCCGCGACGCGAGGCATGAAGCTCGGCGCGTTCGCGATAAGGTTCTCGATAGAATCGTAGATCATCTCATGTCCTCCAAATATGCCTCTTGAATTTTTATTAGCCTGTCATATTCCATTTCTATCGCTTCGTCGTCGGACTTGCCTGGATATTTCTTTCTCAACTCCGGCAGGGCCGTCTCTCTCAAATCGTTGCATATCATTTGTCTTCTTATCTGTTTCAGCTCTTCGGGTGGGAGTTCTAGCGGCGTTGCTTCCTTATTTACGCAAACCAACTGTTCTCTAATTTGCTCAATTTCTAAGCGCAAGCTCTCCAGACGATCCAACCTCGCGTCCTCCGCTACGGCTTGCAGGTCTTGCAGGGGACCTTATGGTCCGCGATGGCGGCCGCCCTCGTCTTATACCAGACGCGATTGTTCTTGTCGAGCTTCTGCGCCCACTGGCAGGTCGTGAGGTGGAACACGTCCCTCTGGCGCGAGGCGACGTATTTCCCGGGCAGTGCGAACGCCGCGGCGGCGAAGAGTGTGGCCGCGAGAAGCGTTGTTATGAGAAGAAATTTTTTCATGTGTATCCGTCCTTCCATTTAATATGGTATGATGCAAAAGGCGAAGCATGAAACCGAACGGGCATCGCCCGTCGGCGATATCATCTTATTGCCATGGCGCTCATATTGTCAATCGGCTTTGCCCCGCCGCGCAAAAAACAGTTGACAAATAAATGGAATTATCCTAATCTAAAATAGTTTTAAATAAGATATCATTCTTCCGCACGGAAGAAAAATACGAGGAGGACACTTAAAAATGAAGACACAGGAAAATCTCGCAACGGCGTTCGCTGGCGAATCACAGGCCAACCGCAAATATCTCTGCTTCGCGGAGCAGGCGGAAAAAGAAGGTTTCGCGAATATAGCCCGTCTCTTCCGCGCCACGGCCGAGGCCGAGACAATTCACGCTTTCGCGGAGTTCAAGGCGAAGGGCGGAGTAGGCACGACGGCCGAGAACCTCAAGGCGGCCAAAGACGGCGAGACTTATGAGTTCACCGAGATGTACCCGCCGATGCTCGAAACGGCCAAGGCCGAGGGCGACGAGAAGGCGGCCCGCATCTTCAACTATGCCAACGAGGCCGAGAAGGTTCACGCCCGCCTCTACGAGGAGGCCCTGGCGAACCTCGGCAGCGAGCCCGAAGGCCAGGACTACTACCTCTGCCCGATCTGCGGATATATCCACAAGGGCGCGCCCTCGACGAGCCCCTGCCCGATCTGCGGAGCCAAGCCGTCGATCTTCAAGAAGTTCTAACGAAATTCGATACATATATATAATGTAGGGTCTCCCGACGGGAGGCCCTATTTTTTTATTTAGATACATCACGCGCACCATATTGTAGCCAAGTTCGCTTGAATGGTATAATATTTTCCAATAAGTGTAATGGGATACCGCGAACAGCAATCAAGCCCGGAGGACGCTCAAAAGAGAAGGACACGGGTCAAACTAGGGCGGTGGCATTATAGAGACTAAATCAGAACACCTTTACAAAAAGAGCCGGCGCGTGAAGCCTTCGGTCTACATTGCCGTACTGCTGGTCAATGTGCTTGTCTTCGCGTGCATCGGCGCCGCCTACATAGCCTATACGCGCAGCTATGGCAAGAAACTCTTCGACGAGAACATCAATAACGTCGAGAACCTCAACGCCGCGTCCGCCAACGCCGCGTCCACCTACATCAAGAGCATGGGCGTCAAGATAGACGACGTCGTAAATTATATCGAGGCCAGCGGCATGGACGTCAAAGAGGCCGTCTGGTATCTCGGCGAGGCAAACACCGACCCGGACAAACAGTTCCAGCTCGTCCTCAGCGGCTACTACGGCGAGACAGACAAGCTCAGCTACGGCGATTTCTCCGGCACTTCCATAAGGAAGATCAAGAACGCCGACGGCAGCACAGAGACCTACCAGAAAAAAATAGTCTACGGCAGCGCCTACTATGATATCCGCAGGTCCTTCACGAACATAAACGACGAGACCATGCATGATTCCGGCTTCGTGCCGGAGTTCACCGACCCGGACACAAAGCAGAAATGTTTCGCCGTCTATCGCCATATCATCTTGAAGGATACGGACGGGCGGAAGAAACTCTATACGGTGCTTCTGGCCGTCAACTCCCCCAAGGCGCTGAACTCCTACAAAATGCAGGATACGTACAGCGGGCAGTCTACGGTCCTCTTCAACGAGGCCGGGAATTATATCATCAAAAACAGCGATTACAGGAACGCCAACTTCTACGACTATATCGTCAACTACAACGGCCTCACGCTCGACCAAAGGCAGCAGATACGGCAGAGTGTCCTCGACGCGGCGGCGAGCGACAGGCAGATAACGAACCTCTTTTACAAAAACCATAAGGGCGTCGACTGCGTATTCTCCGTGGCGGCGATGAACAACGGATGGTACAGCGTCACCTGCGTGCCCATCTCGTCGTTCTTCAGCCATGAGGACGAGGGGTTCAACTACTCTTTGATAATACTGCTGCTCTTCCTCGCCCTGTTCGCCTTCGACGGCGCGGTCATCTACTACGTCGGCAAGATAATGAATTACAACGTCGCGGTCGCGGAGCTGGCGACGGAGGAGGCCATCCGCGCAAATCAGGCGAAGAGCCTCTTCCTGTCCACGATGAGCCACGAACTGCGCACGCCTCTCAACGCGATAATCGGCTTTGCCGCTCTGTCAGCGGACAGCGTGGACGACCCGCCGACGCTCAGGGATTACCTCAAAAAGATCGATATCTCGTCGAAGCTGCTGCTCCAGCTCATAAGCGATATCCTCGACGTTTCGGCGATAGAGAGCGGCAAGCTGAAGATCAACGAGGGCGAGTTCGACATAGCGAAGCTCATCACCGCGCTCTCCGTCATCTACTACGACCAGTGCGCGGCCAAGGGCATAGAGTTCAGCGTCGTGCTGAAGAACATCCACTCCGAGACGCTGGTCGGCGACTCCGTGAGGGTCAACCAAATATTGCTGAACTTCCTGTCGAACGCCGTCAAGTTCACGCCGAGCGGCGGCAGCGTCACGCTCCGCGTAGAGACGATGCGGCGCGAGGGGGCCGCGGTCGTGATAAGGTTCGACGTCGTAGACACGGGCTGCGGCATCAGCGACGAGCTGAAGACGCGGCTGTTTGAGCCATTCGAACGCGCCGAGGGCGACGCGGCGCGCAAATACAGCGGCACGGGGCTCGGCCTCTCCATCGCGAGGAACCTCGCCAAACTTATGAAGGGGCGTGTCGGCGTGGAGAGCAAGGAGGGCGAGGGCTCCCGTTTCTGGGTGGAGCTGCCCTTCGCGGCGCCGCCGGATACGAAGCGCCGAAGCTTCAGCCCAATCGTCGGCCTGCGCGTGGCAGCCGCGATAAACAACGCGGACGAGCGCGAATATATCGGTCAGATACTCTCAAACCTAGGCGTTCAACACGGCCTGGCGGACAGCGCAGATGCCGCGCTCGCGCTCCTGCGTGAGGAGAAGGACGGCGAAAAGCCCTTCAACCTTTGTATGCTGGACTGGAAGATGCCCGACCTGAACGCCGTTGACGCGACGAAGAAGATAC
>JAUNSQ010000097.1 GCA_030539135.1 Synergistaceae bacterium
GATAGGCAGATACTGCATTATTGTGTCGCAGTCCGGGATAGCTGGCAGCAGCACGATAGGCGACGGCGTTACCATCGCCGCTCAGTCCGGCGTGGCGAACCATGCCTCCGTCGGCGACGGCGTTACGATGGGCGCCCGGAGCGGAGTAATTGGGGATATTGAGGCGCATAAGACTGTATCGGGTTTCCCTGCGCGCGAACACAAGCTTGAGCTGCGCCAGATGGCGAGCCTCCGCCGCCTCGCGGACATGGCGGACGAGATAAAGGCGCTGAAAAAGAAAATTTCAGCCTTAGGGGAAGATTTAAAGTGAGAACTTTATCAAATGAGATCGCGCTGAGCGGAGTAGGGCTCCATTCCGGCGTGCAGTCGACGGTCAGGCTCCTCCCGTCCGACACATACGGGATAACATTTAAAACGAAAAATGGCAGCTACCGCATATCGTCCGCTGAAATTGAAGAGGACAGCAGACTGACTGGTTTTAGACTGCCCGACGGAACACCCGTCAGGACAGCCGAGCACCTTTTGGCCTCGATAGTCGGCATGGAGCTTGACGCGGTCGCTATAGTTCTTGAGGGGGAGGAAGTCCCGATACTCGACGGAAGCTCTCACATATTCGCGTCTGAGATCGACATCGCGGGCTGCTCTGAGATATCCGGTGCTGAGAAACATATCGCCCTGTCGTCGCCGATAGTTATCGACGCGGGAGCGGGAAAATCTATTTCCGCCGCGCCTTCGAAAGAGTTTCAGATAACTTATGTCATAGATTATCCAAACACACCGATAGGGACGCAGAAGGCGGACTATACGATCAACAGGGAGAATTTTTTAAATGTCATATCAAAGGCGAGGACGTTCGGCCTGACCTACGAGTTTGATTATCTAAAGAAGTACGACCTTGCGAAGGGCGGTTCTCTGGACAACGCGCTTGTCTTTGACAACGACAAACTGCTCAACGAGGGCGGGCTGCGCTTCCCGCTGGAGTGCGTCACTCATAAGGTGATAGACCTGCTCGGAGACTTAGCGCTGGCCGGATCTGTTCCCGTCGCGCGCTATATCGCAGTCTGCGCCGGTCATGGGGTCCATAGAAAATTAGTTGAAAGATTTAGGCGAATACAAGATATATAATAGTGAAAATATATACGGGTGAACTTGGAGGCAATAAATATGCAGCTTGACATAAACCAAATATTGGATAATCTTCCGCACAGATATCCGTTTCTGCTTGTGGACAGGATAGAAGAAGTCATTAACACAGAAGAGACCAAACAGGTCATAGGCTATAAGAACGTCTCTTATAACGAGCCGTATTTTCAAGGGCATTTCCCGGATGAACCGGTGATGCCCGGCGTCCTGATACTTGAGGCGATGGGGCAGGTAGGAGCCATACTTCTCAAATTGCAGCCGGAGTTTCAAGACGGAAAACGTCGTCTTATATATCTGACCTCGATCGACAAAGTCAAGTTTCGCCGTCCGGTGAAGCCTGGCGATCAGTTGAGGACAGTCGCAACATTTTTAAAACGCAGAGGGAACATGGGGAAGTTCGCCTTAAAGTCGACCGTTGACGGCGAGACAGCCGCCGAGGCTATTATGGGGTTTGTCATCGCTTCCGCCCTGACCCTTGACATGGAGGGTAAACAATGAGTACGCGCATACATCCGACTGCCGTTATATCCGAGCGGGCCCAAATCGGCGACAACGTCGATATCGGCCCCTACGCCATTGTTGAGGGGAACGCTCAGATAGGCGACGGCACCGTCATAAAATCCTTCGCGAAGGTCTGCGAGAACACGATACTCGGGCCGAACTGCACATTGCACGAGCATTCCGTCATTGGCGGAGCGCCGCAGGACCTCAGCTTCAAGGGCGAGGAGACATGGGCCAAGGTCGGCAGCGACGTCGTGTTCAGGGAATACGTCACAGTCAACAGGGCGACAGGCGAAGGAGAAGCGACCGTCGTGGGGGACAGATGCTTTATCATGGAGGGCGTCCACCTCGCGCACAATGTCAAACTTGGGACGGACTGCATCATATCGAACAAGTCCGGGCTCTCGGGCCATGTCCACCTTGGCGACTTTGTCGTTATCGGCGGCATGTCAGGCTTTCATCAGTTTGTCCATATTGGCTCCTACTGCATGGTGGGCGGGTTCTCCAGAATAACGCAGGACATTCCACCGTACTGCCTCGCGGCCGGCGTTCCGTGCCGAGTCTACGATATAAACAAGGTCGGCCTTAGACGCCGCGGGTTCGATTCCAAGTCACGGCTTCGCATACATGATATGTATAAGATCATCTACGGTTCAGACGGAGGCGTTCGCGCCGGAGTTGCGGAGATGTTCGACGCGTACAGAGACGACCCATACGCAAAGGCGATACTTGAATTTGCGGAAGAGGCAACACGCGGACTTACGCCTAGGATATCACGCGACAAGTCGAGCCAGATAAAGGATCAGGCCATTGATTAAACTGTTCGCCATGGACGTTGACGGCACTCTGACAGACGGCGGGGTGTACCTAGACGGAAACGGCGGAGAAATGAAACGCTTCGACATACAGGATGGGCTTGGGCTTGTCGTCCTTATGCGCATGGGCGTAAAGGTCGCGTTCATCAGCGGCAGGTTTTCTCCTGCTACCGAGCGGCGCGCGAAGGAACTCAACATCACGGCGTGCGTCAACGGAGTGAAGGATAAACTGCCCGCCCTGCAAAATATGGCCCACGAGATGGGGATTTCAAGCGCGGAAGTCGCCTACGCGGGAGACGATATGCCCGATGTCGAATGTATCAAATGGGCGGGGCTCGGCCTCGCCACGAACAACGCAAGGCAAAATGTGAAGGCCGCGGCCGATTGGTGCGCGCCGTCCTCCGGCGGACACGGAGCCATCCGCGACTGCGCGGAATACATTATCGAATACAACGGAGAAAAACAGTGAGCAGATATAACGCCGCGACATCCGATTACTTTAAATTCAAAGTGCTGGACAAATTCATATTAAAAGAACTAATGGGCCCGTTCTTCTTCGGCATCATGTCTTTCACCATTATTCTCGTCGCGGGCAGCCTGCTTTTCCAGATAGCCGACCTCGTGATACAGAGGGGCGTGTCTATGGGCGTCGTTATTAGGCTCTTCATATACTATCTCCCCAAGATAATGGCGTATACGATACCAATGAGCTGCCTGCTCGCCGCGCTCTTGGGCTTTGGCAAGCTCTCGGCCAATTCGGAGATAGTAGCCCTTAAATCAGCAGGGCTTTCCTTCCAGAGGATAGTCAGGCCCGTTATAATCGCCACCTTCATAATATCCATCGCGGCTTTCTTCATCAACGAGACGATAGTCCCCGTAAGCGAGAGAGCGGCCGCGAACGTGATGATGTACGAAGTTTTCAAGGAATCGCCGCCGCTTTTCAAAGAGAAGATATTTTTGAAAGAAGAGGGCGGCGGAGTCCTCAAGCGTGTCATATATATCGACAAGATGAGGATAAGCGACGGCAACATGGAAGAGATCGTCGTACAGGAGTTCGACGACGGGAGGCTGGCCCGAATAATATCCGCGAAGTCAGGCAAATGGATATACGGCAGCTGGTGGATCGAAAAGGGCAACGTCTTTGAGGTGAACAAAGAGGGCGCGGTCGATCTGCTCTTCAAGTTCGACAGACAGGCTCTGACTCTGAATATGGACCCTGATCAGGTATCCAATGCGTCGCAGAAGCCAGACCAGATGACGATACCGGAGCTGTTCAACGCGATCAAGCTCGACGAACGGAGCGGCTCAAATACGGCCAAGCTCTGGATGATATTCCACCTTCGCCTCTCCGTGCCGTGGGCCTGCATGGTGCTCGCGCTCGTCGGAGCGGCTCTTGGCAGCAGGCCGCAGAGGTCGAGCTCCAGCGTTGGGCTTGGGCTGAGCGTAATAATCGTCTTCGTCTATTATGTCATCCTGTCGTTTACGCAGTCCCTCGGCGACGCGGGGTATCTCCCGCCCGTCATAGCGGCGTGGATAGCCAACGTCATCTTCCTCGTTATCGGCCTATTGCTCTGCCGCAACGCGAACAAGCTGGGCTGATATCGGCTGCGCTGTTTTCATCTCTCTTGCGTTTGCGCGGAAAATGTAATAGAGTTTAATGGTACATAGTTTATTTAATCGGCGGGTGGACGCATGCAGTTTAAGTATCAGGCCAAAGCGGCAAACGGAAAGACAATAAAGGGCGTCAGAGACGCTGAGAACGAGTCCGAGGTCGTCAGCTGGATAAGAGAGAGCGGCTGGATACCTATCGATGTCTCGCGCTCGTTTGAGGTCGCCAAGCAGCTCGGCGAGAGCGTAGGCATCGCGCCGAAGGGCACGACGGACTGGAGTGACGTTTTCGACCTGTCGCGCAGGATCAAGCTCAAAGACAAATCTGTATTCTTCCGCCAGCTCGCCACTATGATATCCGCCGGCATCCCCATCTCGTCGGCGATAGAGATACTCTCGGAGCAGACGTCGAACAGCCGCCTCAAGAAGATAATCAAAAAATTATACGCTCGCGTCAGCTCGGGCGGCACGTTGGGCCGCGCTCTCGAGGAGCACCCAAAGACGTTTGACACGCTCACTGTCTCCCTCGTCCGCTCTGGCGAGGAGTCGGGCACGCTCGATAATAGCCTCGCGAAGCTCGCCGGGTTCCTAGAAGATCAGGACGCGTTGAAGAAGAAGATAATCTCCGCGCTCACATACCCTGCCGTCGTAATCTCGATAGCGATGATAGTCCTTGGGATAATGGTCACTTTTGTCATCCCGCAGTTTCAAAAGGCCTTCTCCAGCCTTGACGTAAAGATGCCGTGGCTCACGCAGAAGACGTTCGAGCTGGGGACCTGGGCGAGGAAGAGCTGGTACACTGTCCCGCTCGCGATAATAGCCGTATTCGTGATAGCGCGGCTCCTGCGCAAGTCGAAGTCAATGAAGATATACGTAGACTCCGCGATACTCAAGATACCGATATTCGGCGACATTATATTCAAGGCCGCGGTGTCGAGGGCCTTCAGGACGATGGCGTCCCTGCTTCGCTCCGGCGTACCCGTGCTCACCGCGCTTGAGATGGCGGGCAACGTCTCGGGCAACGAGAAGCTCAGGCTGGCGTTCATGCAGATGAGGGACTCGGCCGCGATGGGCGGGGCGATGAACACGATAATGCGCGAGAGAAAATTGTTCCCGCCGATGATAACCCACATGGTCGCCGTTGGCGAGGAGACGGGGCGAACAGACGACATGATGGAGAAGGTCGCGGACTGGTATGAGTCGGAGCTCTCGGAGAAGATAAAGAGGCTCAGTTCGATACTCGAGCCTGTTATGATAGTGTTCGTCGGCGTCATCGTAGCGTTTATGGTGCTTGCTATTTTCCTGCCGATAGTCTCGTCCATACAGGCGCTGATATAAGACAAATACTTACTTTATACGACTCAAAATACGGTATTACTACTAAATCATGGGCGGGGTCTGGACAAAAATAGTTTTTTGTGTAAAATCAATACAGTCTCAAAGAAAGTTGATTTTTGAGGGCTTGTTGGTCGTATAATCAGATATGCAAACAAACGGGAGCAACGCTCCCACAAAATCAAAAAGGGGGATTTTCTATTA
The DNA here is from genome assembly GCA_030539135.1 of Synergistaceae bacterium. Classification (GTDB taxonomy): domain Bacteria; phylum Synergistota; class Synergistia; order Synergistales; family Synergistaceae; genus JAUNSQ01. Next base: position 5,607 of record JAUNSQ010000097.1, read on the forward strand.
TGAAGAAAATGCTTAAGAAAACAAAGGGATTCACGCTCGTCGAACTGCTCATCGTCATTATTATCATCGGCATACTCGCCGGCATGATGATGCTCTCGACAGGAGCCGCGACGGATAAGGCCGAGGCTACGAAGATCGTATCAGACATGCGCAACATCAAAACTGGCGCGTTGCTCTATTTCTTGGACAACAATTCATGGCCGGCGGCAACTGTAACGTTTGATGGCAATACAACCACATCCTTTGATAAATATTTTGACCATAAACCGGCAGCGGGATATGCCCTTAATATTGATGGCACTGCAGTAAATGTTGCTTGCACAGACACTAATACAAAATTTGCAGATCCCAATGTTAAGTCCGTTCTTGGCAAGACCGCGAAAGATTCTGGCCTGTATTCAGAGACATCGGGTGATACCGTATATAGCGGTGCCGGCGATGTTTATATGCGCGTAAAATAACTCAATTGAGTTTGTTATACAAAAGGCCGTGTTTTTACACGGTCTTTTTTTATGCCAAAATCTGGGCGCGGATAATATTATGTCCATTGAAATATTAACGAATGTTTATCCGCGGACGCGCGGGGGACACTATCCGCGAGGATGTTTACGCT
>JAUNSQ010000098.1:0-2661 GCA_030539135.1 Synergistaceae bacterium
CGCGCGTCGTCCCGAGCAGTTCGTAATCGCCGAAGTCCTTGATCAAGATGACTTCCGTGTGCCCGCCTGAGACGATGAGCGAGATAAACTGAGGTTCCAACTCCGGGTTAGCGGCTACGTTCGCAAAGATATGTCCCTCAAGATGATTTACGCCAATCAAAGGAACGCCCCACCCTTGAGAGAGGGCTTTCGCCGTCATGACGCCGACGAGCAGAGAGCCCATGAGCCCCGGCCCGGCCGTGACCGCGATGAGGTCTATCTCTGACTTTGGATCGGTGATATTCGCCTCCACAAGCGACTCTTTCAATAAGGGCAGGATCGCCTCCTGATGCATACGGGACGCGAGTTCAGGTACTACCCCGCCATATTTTGAGTGGGAGGATATCTGGCTGGAGAGCAAGGACGACAGCATCTCATGCTGACCGTTCAATATGGCTATGCCAGTGTCGTCACAGCTTGATTCTATTGCGAGAGTGTAAAATTTATCCGGCAAAATATCGCCCTTAATGGCACGAACAAGAGCCGCAGGAAGAACAGTTCCCGCTTCCGCAGGAACATTTCTTCGAACTTCGACGTTCGCCTTCAACATGTATCAAGACTTTGCACCTGCACTTTGGGCATCTGTCGGCAAAGTCCTTTACCTTGAATATGCCGCCGCACCCCGCACATTTATAGGTGTGCATTATTTGGGCGCTTTCCATTCGACTGTGTCTTTGTCATAGCCAAGTTTGACTGTCTTTCCCGGCTTGACCTCCGACTGGGGCACAACCACGGCCATCTGCAGCTTTAGCCCTGACTCAAGGTTGCCGAGCGGACGTGTGACGCTTGGGGAGAGCACATCGTCTATCGTAGGATGGTAGTTCCCTATGATGAATTTCGATATGTCCACATTCCACGGCTTGTAAGTCTCTACCTGAATGAGAAACAGTTCTTTCTTGTTAGTTCTCTCCGAGCCAAAATACTGGTTGAGGTCATCCACCCACGGGGCAAGCTGATTGTTTTCTACGATGGCGCGAGAGAGCGCTTCATCAAGATATATGAACTGCACCGTGCCCCTCGCGCCAAGGACCATATCGCCCATTACAGTCCCCTCGACCCAGCAGATTGACTGACGGTCTTTCAACAGTCCTTCAACGTCGGCGGCCGGCTTCGCAAAACAGACAACCGATGTGAGAATAACTAGAATTACCGCAAAAACAAAGCAATTATATTTTTTCATATATACGCACCTCTCAAAAGTAAAGAATAATTTTATTTTTTAACGACCGCGCCGCGTATCCACTGCCATTCGGGACACTTGAGTATTATGGTCGAGGCCGCGTATGCGCCGGCGCCGAGAAGCATGACTGAAATCAGCCAAGCAGCCCTCACGACCACCCCGCTCAAATATGGATATGGCGTCAGATACTTTATTGCCGTAACGATAATTATCATAACGGCAAGCGACGGAAGTATTTTTATTACCCACGATTTGTCAAATATACCAAGTCTCTGGTCCAAATTTCGGGAGAGGGCCCAGCATCCATACACGCTCGCACTCGTAAATGCCGTAGCGACTGCGGCGGCAAGTCCGGCATAGCGGAACACCGGCATAAGCATTAGGCTCGCGCATAGGTTTACTGAAACCGTAACAGCCGTGACCATTACTGCGGCGCGCGGCATCCTTCTCGCGTACATAGCCCTCAGGACAAGCGTGCTTGTCGCCATCCCAGGAAGTCCCAGACCATATAGAGCGAGGGCGGTAGCCGTAGAATGCCAAGCCCATTCGGAGAACGCTCCTCTGTAAAAGAGCAGATGTACAAATTCGCTCGACACTATGAACAGCCCTATCGCGACAGGCGTCACCACAAAGAGGTTGAACCTCAGCGCGTCGCGTATGAAATCTTTGAAGCCTAATGTATCTTCAGGATCCTGCCGTGAAAGCATAGGCAGCACCGCCTGCGATATCGCAATAACAAACAGTCCAAGCGGGAGCTGTAATATCCTGTCGGCGTATGTAAGGACTGATATCGAGCCGCCCTCTAGGAAGGAGCCAAGCATTCTGCTGATGACGGGATTGATTTGGTTCAGCGAGAGTCCCGCGGCATACGGCAAGAAAAGCGCCATCATATTTTTTAGTTCAGCGTTATCTTTCTTGGGGACGGACGGAATGAGCGGGACGTCCATGTGCAGACACCAGTACCACTGGAGCAGCATGTGTGAAATCCCGCCAAGCAAGACCGCAATGGCGAGGTTCCAAACCGTAATGTGCTTTATCGTCAGCAAAAGGAACAGGATATAGACCAGATTGCTCAGGGCCGGTGCAACGGCCGGGACAAAGAAACTTCCCATACTGTTGAGCACGCCCATCGCAAGTGCGCCAACGGAGACCATGAGAAGGAAGGGGAACATGGCCCTCGTGAGCGATATGGCAAGTTCTCTCTGCGGAGCGGCAAAGCCGGGAGCCATAACGTGTACGAACAGCGGAGCAAACAATATTCCAAGCAACACTACGGCGGTCCCGCCTATGAGGAGTACAAACAACGCCTCTCGCGCAAGCTCCGACGCCGTCTTCTTGCCTGACGTGGAGAATGTCCTAGAAAATACTGGGACAAAGGAGGCGGATAACGCTCCCTCCGCCAACAGCTGCCTTGTTAAGTTAGCGATCGTGTATGCCACGTA
>JAUNSQ010000098.1:2671-6204 GCA_030539135.1 Synergistaceae bacterium
ACGTAGAACGCGTCAAGCTGGCGCGTCGCGCCAAAAAGCGCCGCCGTCAGCATTTCGCGCACCAAACCTAGGACGCGGCTGGCGAAGGTGCCAAGCATCATCTTCATCGCATGTCTTACCATGCCGGAAATATTATCGTTTTTTTCCATTTGTATCGGCTCTTTTACCAGGAGAAATCCTTACCCAAATAGAAGTCCTTCGCCTGTTCATTTTCGGCTATCTCGTGCGGCAATCCCTCAAGGAAGACCTTGCCCTCGTGTATAAGATACGCGCGGTCCGTGATCGAAAGCGTCTCTCTCACGTTGTGGTCTGTGAGCAATATGCCGTACCCGCGTTCTTTTAGGTTTCTGATTATAGCCTGAAGGTCAGCGACGGCTATGGGGTCTATGCCGCTGAATGGCTCGTCAAGAAGTATAAACGACGGCTCCAAGGCTAGACATCTGGCGATCTCCACGCGGCGTCTTTCGCCGCCGGAAAGCGAGATGCCCTGAACGTCGCTCAAGTGGGCAAGCCCATAATCTGTCAGGAGCGTCTCAATCTTTTTCTCACGTTCTTCTTTTTCCACGCCGGATTCTTCCAAGACAAGTTCAAGGTTCTGGCGGACCGTTAGGTTTCTGAATACCGACGCTTCCTGCGGAAGGTAGCCAATTCCCGCCCTCGCGCGTTGATACATCTGGTAATCGGAGACGTCGATATCGCCGACATATACCCTGCCGTCGTCCGGCAATATCCTGCCCGTTATCATGTAGAATGTCGTGCTTTTGCCAGCCCCGTTGGGGCCAAGCAGGCCGACTATCTCGCCTTTGGATATGTCCAGCGAAACGTCGTCAACCACAGAACGCTTGTTAAAAATTTTAAGGAGATGTTCGGCCCTTAGCGTTATATTAGCGTTAGGCATCGTCATTTCCTGCCCTTTTTCTTATTTGTGCTCTCCTGCTGGGGCTTATTCTTATCAACCGTCACAAAGGTAATTTTTGAATTTCCTATTGCCTCGATATTTTTCGTGTTTTCATGCAGGACCATTTTATTTGCGGATATGGTCTTGCCGTCACTGCGCACCGCATAAGGCCTGCCGGTCAGGACGACCGTGCCGAGTTTCTTTGAATAAACGGCCCTCTCGGCTGTAACGACGGTCAAAAGGCCCTCTTTGTCGATATAATCCATCTTTACCGAGCCAGTCGCCACGGCATCCTGTATCAGGTTGTTTTCCAGCGTCCCATCGACGACATCGGCGGCAAGTCCAGTTTTTTGTACTCTGTCCTCATACCTGATGACCTTACGGCCCCAAAATGTCTTATCGGTACGCCCAGCCTCCGCCGCCCTCAACAATTTGTTCTCAATAACGCCGTCGACTTTATCGCGGGCCATGTAATTGCTGGTGCCAGTCTCCCAGCGTACATACTCCGCGTCGAGCTTATCCGCGGGCTGGCGTGTGATATGCACATTGCCAAAAGCTTCGACAACGCCCTCTTTGGCCTTAGCGAGCTTCGTCCATTTAACAGAGTTGGACGTTAATTTTGCCTTCTGCTCTGGGAAATCCCCACTTACGCTTCCTCTAAGGTTAAACTCCGACGTCTCAAGGTTGCCGTCCGCTTCGCTGCCGCATAAGACCGCGCCTTCGCGCTTAATGACTACGTTGCCCTTTGCGGTGGTTTTCTTGGTATTAACGTCATAGGTGATATTATCGGCCGTAAGGCTGCTTTGCACAGCGCCGGCAACCGCCGCGGCCTGAAAAAGCAATATAAATGATATAAAGATAAAGACACATTTGCGTATCATGATTTTGCCCCATTTCGAGCTGTGATATATGTCCATGGTTTTCGCTGACCTTAGTATTTTACAATAAAATCACCATTCAGCATATCATATATGCCTTATTTTGATTTCTTTTTGACCGGTTGGGCCCTCTTCCAAATCATACGATATATGTCCTGAAGGTAAGTAAAATAATCGGCGTTCCTGCTTGGAGGGACGATCGTGACCCTGTTCTCATAGGCGGAAGCGACGGAACGGATGGACGGAGGCGTCCAAATATCCATAACGATCAGCCACTTGCGTCGGCTGGCCTCGTCGAGCGCAGCCTTGAGCGCGGCGGCGTCGCCGTCAAGCCAGCCTTGCCAAACAGCTTTTGGAGGGCGCACGGCTCCAGACACGGCTGCCCTTACCCAAACACCTGTAACGCCTGTAAGGTCAAGCATCTTTGTATTCGAGAGCAGATGTTTGCCAACGTCTACGGCGCCTTCAACGCGCGACTGAAATTCCGCCAGCCTGCGCTGATAGAAAGAATATCTTGCATTATCGCTTGCAGAGATGATTTTCATCACATTCTGAGCGACATACGGCAAAAGCGCGGGGTCGTAAAAAATCGATTTCAACTGGAGATCCGTCATAGGGGCGGAATCATAAAGCAGCCTCAAATTCCGCGTCTTGCGGCTGAAACGAAACCTCGCCGCGTCGGCGTCGTTCACAGCAATTATTATGTCGCCAGCGCGCGGGCGGCCTACCGCGGCGGCGTTGCCGTTTTCGCTCCATACCGACAAGTTTCTGACCCTGACTTTATCGGAGCCTATAAACGATGCTATCTCGCCAAGCCACGGAGTCGTAGCCGCAAAGCTGGCGGCATAAGAGACCCCGCCCGAGCAAAGCAGGATAGCCGCCAGCAATATGAAAATGATACTGGTCTTGCGCGGTATAGATATCCAAAGCGGCAGACGTCGCATGATTTTATTTCTTATCTGGGCGGCTGCCTGGTTTCACCAACGGCAGACCTTCAAGGCACAGAGGACATTTATCAGGCTCATAGACAGGGAAGGACAGTTTCCAAAGCGAGCTAAGCTCGACGTCTTGCGGAGTCCCCTCCGGACGCCTGTCAACTATTGAGCCCCATGACACCCACTCGGCCCCTCCGTCTATAAGTATCTGAGCGGTCTCGTGTGAAGACTTGCCCGTAGTGACGACATCCTCGACAAGAGCAAAACGCCTCTTGCGCGGCTGCGGGAAACGACGGAGGCGCATCTCGCCATCCTGCCTCTCACAAAATATGAACGGGATATCAAGAGCCCTCGCTACTTCGTGCCCTATGATGAGGCCTCCAAGGGCTGGGGAAAGGATAAATTCCGGTTTAGAGGGCGCGAGCTTCTCTGCGAGTTTCTCCCCCGCGTACGCCGCAAATTTTGGGAAGCGCAACATAAGGGCACACTGGAGATAATGTCCGCTGTGGAGCCCCGACGTAAGTTTGAAGTGCCCCTCAAGGTGCGCTCCGCTCTCCTTCATCATTTCCTGTATTCTCGCCGCCACATCTTCACTGTTGCATCCGCATGAACAATTCATCAGCGCCGCACCTCCGCAAGCATATTTATAATATTTTTTGCCGCAGCCACAGGGTCGGGAGCCTCCAGCAGAGGACGTCCTACGACGATATAGCTCGCCCCATTCTCAGCCGCATCCTTTGGGGTAGCAACGCGGGTCTGGTCTTCTGTGCTGACCCTGGACATCCTAATACCAGGGACGATCCTAAGCAGTTTTTCAGCCTT
>JAUNSQ010000099.1 GCA_030539135.1 Synergistaceae bacterium
CTTTCCCATCCGAGACGAAGACCTCGGCGCCAAGCGATCTTGCCAGTTCGGCAAGCGCCCGTCCGCTGACACCGGCCCCTAAGACGGATATTCTTTTTCCAGCTAATTTTTTATTATCCAGCATCTTTTCAGCTCCCAACTATTAGTATGAAGCACAGATATTGAACACTACGAACAATATTGTCATCCCGCCTATCATTCCAACAAGGTGTATCAAAAGAAATCGCGCTACTATCTGCGGCTCTTTCCACCCCAAAAGTTCAAAGTGGTGATGTATCGGACTCATAAGAAAAACTTTTCTATGAAATTTTCTGATGGCGATTATCTGTATGCTAACCGACAAAATCTCGACGCCAAATATTATCCCGAGCGGTACGATCGCTATAAAAGCGCCGGAGCATAGACACACGGACAGCAGCAGCCCCGCTAGGAAATGCGCCCCTACGTCGCCCATGAATACGCTGGCGGGGTTGCAGTTATGCCAGAGGAAACCTATACATATCCCGCAAGCGGCGCTTGAGAACAAAGTTATAATTGGATCCTGAAGACCGATAAAGGCTAGAGCGCCAATGAAAGAGATGAGCGAGCAGCCCGCTGCAAGCCCGTCAAGCCCGTCCGTCACGTTCACGGCATTCTGTATCCCAACTCCTACAAAAGTAACAAGCAATACAGCATAGATATGTGGCAAGCTTACGTTCGGCAAAAGCGTCAGCGATCCCCGCATCGTCCACATGGCCCATGGCGCTGTCACGGCTATCTGCAAAAATAATTTTTGAAGGCTTTTAAATCCGTCGCTCGACTGCCTTGTGTGCTTGAGCCAGTCGTCGGCAAGCCCCACCAGAGCCGCTAGTATTGGATAAGATATGATTTGAAGCGTTTTTATCATATATGGCGGATTTTGCGTTAAGTCAAAGAAGTATACGGCAAGCGTTGTTACTGCCAATAACGTTGGAATAAAAACAACTCCGCCCATCGTCGGCGTGCCTATCTTTGTCTTTTCATGCCACGCGGGGCCATAGAGCTTTGTCACCTGCTCTATCTTCAGGCTGTGCATCTTCTTTATCCAGAAATTTTGCATCAGTATCTCTAATACGATGCAGATCAGTATGACAAGCGATATCTCAATAAACATTTTCGTTCTCCGTCAGCCTTTCGACGAGATTTTTCAGCCCGTATGAATTTGACCCTTTAATCAGGATAACAGCGTTAGAGCCACCGTTCAGCACCGCATATCCGTCATATTCGTCGAGCTTTTTAAATCTTTTTGCGTTACTTGGAACCACAAGTTGATTATGGTACCACTCATCGCCTATAAGCGCCACCGCGTCAAACTGTTTGATTTGTCTCAATATTCTTGAATGCCATTCTGCTGAGGAAACACCAAGTTCGCGCATCCCTCCAAGCGCTGCGCGAAGTTTATACTTGCCGTCTTTGTTCAGCTCGACGACGTTGTTTATTGCCGCGCTCATCGAAGCTGGGTTTGCGTTATAGGCTTCGTCAATTATCCAGTTTCCTCTCGCGGTCCTTTTACAGACGCCGCGTCCCTTCACGGCCTGCGACGACACAAGAGCACAGACGATATCATATTCCGCCACGCCGTACATCTTTGCCGCTGCAACGGCAAAACCGATATTATAAGCGTGCTGGCTCCCAAACAGAGGGGCCTTATACTCGCGGCAGCCGCCAGCATCCGAAAGGTCGGCTGTTACTGACGAACCGCTGTCCTCGAGCGTTATTGTTACATTTTTGATCTGCAGCGACGCGCCAGCGGATTTTCCAACGGAGATTCTGTTTATATCTTCTCCGCACCTTGTCTGTACGCCGTCTCTTAAAAGCTGGTTATCAAAATTATATATTACGTTTTTTAATTTCGCGGACTTGCATATTTCAAGCTTCGCCCCAAGGACGCCCTCCACGCTTCCAAACCCTTCAAGGTGCGCCGGGGCTACTTCAGTAATTATGACCGTCTCAGGAGGGAAGTATCCGACCATCTCGGATATCTCGCCGAAGTGGTTCGTCCCAAGCTCTAAGACAAGCATTTCAGTCGCCGGGGCCATACTAAGCACAGTCAGGGCGCAGCCTATCACAGTATTGAAGCTCCTTATCGCGGAGTGGACTTTATACTTTTTTTTCAGCACAGAGACAAGCAGTTCCCTTGTGGTGGTCTTGCCTACGCTTCCGGTTATCCCGATAACGGACGGGGATATCTCCCGAAGATAATACTGAGCCAACTTAGCCATTCCTATGACGGTATCCTCGACCGCAATAACGGACACGCCTTTTGAAGTTAGCGCCTTTACGTCCATCTTCTCTATTTCGGATGACGCGGCGAGTATGAGTTTAGCCCCGTTGTCCACAGCCTGTTGGATATAAACATGTCCATCCACGACAGCGCCCTTTATTGCGACAAAAGCGTCGCCCAGCTCAACTTCACGGCTGTCGCTGCGCCACCTGCGCGACAAACTTATATCATCCCCATATAGTTTGCCCTCGCAATGTCCTGCGGCTTCCGAAGCGCAAACCTCCCTCATCACGATATGCTCTTTCCCTGCGAGGCGCACCAATCGAACACTACGTCTTTATCAAGAAATGGGACAGGGCCGGCGTTGGTTATTTGGAAACGCTCCGGGCCTCTGCCCGCGATAAGCAGTATGTCGTCAGGGCCTATTGATTTTAGCCCGTCGTACATAGCCTCTTTTCTGTCGACAATGACCTTGTATTCCGAGCTGTGTTCCTTCGCTCCAACTTCTATCTCGGAAGTTATAAATGCAGGGTCTTCTGTTCTAGGGTTATCGGATGTGATAATTACCTCGTCGGCTATTCTCGTGGCTATCTCACCCATCATCGGACGCTTCGATCGGTCTCTGTCGCCTCCGGCTCCAAACACGACATATAGTTTGCCCTTGCATATCGGCTTCAATGAATTCAGCGCTTTCTCCAATTCATCAGGCGTATGCGCGAAGTCGATGACGCATGAGCCGGAACCGCCTATCAAATAACGTTCAAGCCTGCCCGGAACTTGATCCATATTCATGAGGCCGCTAAGAGCGGTCCCGTTGCGTATGCCCAAGGTCCACGCAAGCGACAGCGCCTGCAGAGCGTTTAGTATGTTATGGTCTCCAAGCAGCGGAAGCGTGACATTTGACACAGAGTCTGAATCAGGCGTCCTTATTTCGATCTTCATGCCCGCTATGGACCTGTCGACCGCTTTCGCGAAGAACATCGCGCCTGTATTCTTTATGCCATAAGTTATCACGCGCGAGCCATACTTTTCGAGCAGCCTCACGCCGTATTCGTTGTCGATATTGATGGCGGCTCTCCAATTCCCGCGCATATATTTCTCAAACAAGAGCTGTTTAGCCCCGAAATATGACTCCATATCGCCATGATAATCGAGGTGGTCCACCGACAGATTTGTGAACCCTGCTCTGTCGTAAAGAGCGCCGTCAAGCCGCCCCTGCGACAGCGCGTGCGATGATGTCTCCATCACGCATGCCTTGCAGTCGTTTTTGACCATTCTGTCAAGCCACATCTGAAGCTCGGAACCTTCCGGCGTCGTCCTGTCGGCGTCCTCTTCCGTGTCGCCGTCGTTATAATAGACAGTCCCCAGAAGCCCCGTTTTTATCCCAGCGTTTTTCAAGATAGACCGTGTCATAAAGCTGGACGTCGTTTTGCCAGCCGTTCCTGTCAGAGCGATCATCGTCAGCTTCTCAACCGGATTTTCATACAGGGTTGACGCGACGACACCCATGTTCCTGCGCACATCTTCGCAAATTATCTGAGGAACGTTCGCTCCGGCAACCGGGTGCTCGCAGAGTATAGCGGACGCGCCTGCGTCAACGGCCTTCACTGCGTAATCATGTCCGTCGCTGTGCTCGCCCTTTACACAGGCGAAAATTGAGCCGTTTCCTGCTTTCCTGCTGTCCGAAACGAGCATATCAAGTTCAGGGTCGCATTCACGCGCGCCTTCAGGAATATGCGCTCTGACTCTGAGAGGCGTCTTTTCCAGTAATACGACCAGCTTGTTAAATTTCATCTTAACCACGCTCCCCTTTCGTTATTTAACAGGATATATCTGTACGATGTCTTCCGCTATTGACTTGAAAATAGGAGCGGATATCTGCCCTCCGTAATATCTTCCGCCCTTTGGTTCTCCTAGGCTTACAAGCATGGCGTATTCAGGCTTCTCTGGCGGCCAGAACCCGACAAACGACGCCACGTAATGCCCCTTTGAATATTCACCCGACGAAGCGACCTGCGCCGTTCCAGTCTTCCCAGCTATCTCGACTTTGGATGACTTTGCGCCCTTTCCTCCGCCGTCGCTTACGACCATCTTCATAGCGCTGCGTATGAAACTCGCGGTCTCTGCGGATACGCTTTGATAGCGCACGCGCCTTTTGCCTTTATGGATGATCTTCCCGTTGCTGTCCTGGACCTCTTCGATTATATAAGGCTTAAGCAGCGAGCCTCCGTTGGCTATACTGGCTATCGCCATCACGACCTGTATCGGTGTAACGGCAATGCCCTGCCCGATAAATATATTAGCGGGGACAGTGCCTAACCATTCTTCAGGCGATTTTACAAGTCCGCCTTCTTCGCCGGACATCTCTATCTCGCTCTTTTCGCCGAACCCAAACTGCTTCAGCATTCCATGAGCCCTGTTTTTGGGAACTCCGACGGACAGCATGGACATCCCTATATTACACGAGTTCATGAGCACATGAGTCAAGTCTTGCATACCGTGGGCGTGCTTGTTGACGTCGCTCATCGTCTTGTCGGCCAGCCTCATCGTCCCCTTGCAGAGATAATGGCTGTTCTTCGTCGCGGAGGCGGAATCAAGCGCGATGGACATTGTTATCGGTTTAAAGATCGAACCTGGTTCGAACACCCTTCCGACCACGTTGTTTCTCACCGCTTCGCCGTTCTTCATCAAATTGCGCCGGTCATTCGGATCGAGCGTTGGGTAGCTCGCCAGCGCAAGCACTTCCCCAGTCTGTGGATCCACGCATACGGCGGCGGCCCATGCCGCGTTCGACGCCTTCGCGCCCTCGCTGAGACGCCACTCGACTATCTGCTGTATCTGTGAATCCAACGTCAACTTTATCGACCCGCACGTATCCTGCGCGACGCCTGTCTTGCCGCTAATCGCGTCTACTGTGCTGCCCTTGGAGTTCTTCGTTAAAAATTTAGTACGCGGCGGGGAGAACAAGACGTTGTTCCACGCGAATTCCACGCCCGCCTGTCCGTAATCGTCTATGTCGCAAAACCCAAGGACATGAAAAGCAAGCTGTCCATGTGGATACACCCTATTCTTTTCCGTCAGGCTATACAGCCCTGGAATATTCTTCTCTGTAATGCGCTTCGCCTTATCGGTCGGCACATTTCTGGCTACCCAATGGAACCTTCCACTAATCGGCGACGCGAATTTCTTTGCCGCTTTCTTGCCAAAGACGGAGGCGAGATTGTCCGCGCTCGCAGGATCCCAATATTTTGGGTCAATAAAAAAACTGGTGGCGGATACAGACACTGCAAGGGGGACACCGTTACGATCCTCGATGTTCCCCCTTGTCGCGCTTACTGCCACGTTTGCCCAATACTGTTTCTGTGATTGCCTTACTATCCTCTTGTCAGGATTTAAGTGTATCAATGCAGTGCCAAGGGCGAGTGCTGAAATCACTATATATACGAGACCCCATACCCATTTTGACCGTCTATATTCTTCGGGAGGGGAGCTCTTAATTCTCGGCATGTGCCTTCCTTACGAAAGGGTTTAACCTCGCTATCATGTTTTCTTCCATCCCACGGACTTCTCTGCCTCCGGCCTTTGCCATAACGACCGCTCCGCCGTCGACCTTGACAGTCTCGACATGTTCCGCATTGGCCATAGAGAGCTGCTCGCGAGCGTAGCTGTAAACGCTCGCTGGCGACAGCAGCTCAGAATAACGGCGGGACAGCTCGGTGTTTTCCTCGCTGAACATCTCGATCTGCGAGCTGGCCTCCGATATCTTATGCTCGAGGTAGAGCCCATAAAGGCGAAGAGAGCCCAGCGCGACCGCACAGACAAACACACAGAAGAAACTCATGACAAACAGTTTTGAATGCGGCTTCTCCACCTCATGTCGGCATTCTCTGTAACGCATTTTGCAGCCCTCCTTCTTCCTTCTTCTT
>JAUNSQ010000219.1 GCA_030539135.1 Synergistaceae bacterium
TCTCCGTTTACCATTCTGCTCTTTATGGCGTCCGCTGCCGTAGTCTGCGTCATGAAGCCGCTGATGATGGCACGGACAAAGAGCGGACTGCAGCTGCTCACAGACATACAGGGGCTTGCGCTCTATATGAATACGGCGGAGAAGGAGCGGCTTGAGATGTTCAATCCGCCGGAGGAGACGCCAGAGCTGTTTGAAAAGCTTCTGCCCTACGCGCTCGCGCTTGACGTAGCGAAGACGTGGGGCAACAGGTTCGAGAAGATACTTGAAAAAGCCGAGTACAAGCCTGACTGGTATGTTGGCCCAACGCCGTTCCTTTTCGCCGTATCCGACGGCTTTGGAGATTTTGCCTCTGATTTCGGGGGAACGCTTAACGACAGCATGACGCCAAAATCAGCGCCCGGAAGCAGCTCAGGACTTGGCGGAGGAGGCTTTTCCGGCGGCGGCGGCGGCGGTGGCGGCGGTTCCGGCTGGTAGGAAGCCGTTCAAATTGCCTGATTGACAAAACACGCACCAAGGCCGCATAATATGTAACTGTTCCCGCAGGAACGGACTTATCCGTTTTGCAGGGCGTTGTTTTTTTAGGTTTATCCCCCACTGACATGTTTCTATAGTGTTTTGTGAGTGGCGAGAAAGGGGGGAATATAGGTGACCACCGTAACCAGACGCGATAACGAGTCGATCGAAGACGCGCTCAAACGCTTTAAGCGCGAGATTCGTAAGGTGGGCGTGCTTCGCGAGGCAAAGAAGCACGAGCATTACGAGAAACCCAGCGAAATCAAGAAGCGCAAGAAGGCGGAAATGGCCCGAAACAAAGGCAGGAGGGCTGATTACTAATCATGTCCGGTCTTGTGGCTAATATCCAGAACGATCTGGTCGCCGCGATGAAGCGCAAGGACGAGCTTACGCTCTCGGTGCTTCGTATGCTCAAAGCGGCGATTCAGATGGCCCAGATTGAAAAGGGCAAGGATAACGAACTGACTGACGACGACGTCCTCGTTCTCGTGCGCAGGCTCATAAAGCAGCGCCACGAAGCCGCTGAGATGTATAAATCCGGCGGAGCCGAAGACCGCGCCCAGCGCGAGCTGGACGAGGCCAAGGTGCTTGAGGCATATCAGCCCGCTCAGCTCTCTGACGACGATATAGCCGGTAAAGTGGCGGAGATAGCGGCTCAGGTCGGGGCCTCCGGTCCAAAGGACATGGGCAAACTGATGGGCAAGGTAATGGCCGCCGTAAAAGGCCAGGCTGACGGCAACAGGGTCAAGGCCGCCGTTCAGAGCTATCTGTCCTCTCTTTAGCAGTTCGCTTCGAAATCAATCAAAACTAATTCTGAAAGAGTCCCCGTTTTGGGGGCTCTTTCTGCTTTTCATAACCACAGATATAGTGTATAATACATGCCATGACAATATATCCAGTGTGGAGGGGTATTCATGCGCTGTCCTGTATGCGGGGCGCCTGAGACGCGCGTTATTGAGACCAGGAGCGCCGACGATGGGCGCGTGAACAGACGGCGGAGGGAGTGTCCCGACTGCCAGAACCGTATTACAACGTATGAGCGGCTTGAGGAGAAGAAGTACCTCAGGGTCGTCAAGAAGGAC
>JAUNSQ010000220.1 GCA_030539135.1 Synergistaceae bacterium
GCGTATCAGGCGGACGAGGCCGGAAACCTGACTTACTACGGCACGGGACGCAACTTCAACCCGCTGATAGCGATGGCCGCAAAGGTCGTGATAGCGGAGGTGGACGAGGTCCTGCCAATCGGATCGATCGACCCGAACAATGTCGTGACGTCTGGTATTTTTATCGACGCGCTTGTCCTGAAAGGAGACAACCCATATGCTGCCAGAACTTAGCGAGGCGGAAGCCAGAGAACGCATAGCGAGACGCATAGCCGCAGAGCTTGAGGACGGCGCGATAGTAAACCTCGGAATCGGCATTCCTCAGTTGATACCGGACTACGTGCCGCGGGGTGTGCACATAATACTCCAGACGGAAAACGGCACAATCCTCGCCGGCCCCGCGAAGGACAAAGACGACCTGCGCGTCATAGACGCGGGGGGCAGGCCGATATCCGTGCTGCCCGGCGGCTGCTTCATATCCAGCGAGACGAGCTTCGCGATAATGCGCGGCGGCCACGTAGACGCGACAGTCCTCGGAGCTCTGCAGGTGGACCAGGAGGGAAGCCTCGCAAACTGGATGATACCGCAGGTCCGGGTCCCCGGCATGGGCGGGGCCATGGACATAGTAGCCGGAGCGAAGAAGGTATATATCGCGACCCGCCACTTCGACAAGGACGGAGGCTGCAAGCTCGTGAAGAAATGCACCCTGCCGCTCACGGGCAGAGGCTGCGTCGACGTGATAGTCACGGAATACTGCGTCATAGAGAACACCTACGGCCACATGGTGGTAAAAGAACTCGCCGACGGCGTGAGCTTCGACGAGCTCCGGCTCAACACGATAATGGAGATAGAGGCCGGACCGAAGATGAAGAGGATGGAGCTCTGAAGGCTGAAACGCCCAACGGCAAGAGAACAGCAAGAGAACGGCGTCATTCTTTGACTGGATGGCATGGACGGGTATAATTTCGCGCTGGTAATATTATGTAAATTTATATAATCTTGAAAAATTTTTAAACCTCTCTCGTAAGGTTATTTTGTAACTTATCGAGGATTATTTGACATTTTTGCTATAGAGATAACTTATGAGATATATACCGGCGTCGCATCGTCAGATTTTGCCCTTTGACTGCGGGGAAAATCGCCGACAAAACGGCGGTTTCGCCTCCATTTTGTCGATATACATACTCGTGAATTATGAGGAGGGGACACCATGGCTGCAAACGCTACAGATATGACAGTGGAATTGCAGTCTCTTTCTCTCCCAGCGGCAGAGCGTTTTCGTACAGAGAGAGGACACAGCCCTCACCGCGTTCGACGCCCGTGAATTTGTCCAGCAGGGCGAATGATTTGACGTCGTCGCGGCGCGGGCTGGAGTGTTTTTTTATCTCTATCGGGTACAGAGTCATATTCTGATATACCAGCAAATCAATCTCATTGCCGTCCTTGTCCCTGTAATAATACAGCGGCAATTGCAGAACTCCGGCGTTGTAGTAGCTTTTGATTATCTCGGAGATCACGAACGTCTCAAAGAACGCGCCGGATGCAGCTCCCCTCTGCAGCACATCCGGAGAACTCCATCCCGTCAGATACGAGGCGAGTCCT
>JAUNSQ010000100.1 GCA_030539135.1 Synergistaceae bacterium
TTTAAAGCCACTGGATCCCCGATAGAACCGCTCGGGGATGACGGGCGGGGTGGGTCACTGGTCACCGCCCCTTTTGTCTGGCCGTAGTGGTTCTATCTCTAGTCTGCCCGTAGTGACTCCATACGGGCCAAGGTGGCGTTGACTTTCAAACCTTAGAACATTAAAGACACCTATCACCGCATAGAGTCGTTGCGGTGAGACGGACGGGGAAAACCCCGCCCGCCGTTGTCATTCGTTACTTTTTCTTACGAAGGATGAACGGGACCGCGAGGAGCGCGAGCAGTCCGAACCCAGCCGAGCATCCGCCGGAGCTTCCGCTTGGCTTCGGCGCGTCGCCGGAGGTCACCGTGAATGTGATATCCTTGGATGCCGCGCCCGCCGCGTTGGTCGCGATGAAAGTTACGGGGTATGAGCCGACTGTCGTGGCCTTGCCGCTTATAACGTAGCCGCTCATCGCGAGGCCAGCGGGCAGATCGCCGCTCTTCGTCCACGTGATGGGCGTGTCGCCGTCTGTTGCGAGTGAGAGCAAGTATTCCTTGCCGGCGACCACTGCTTGCGCCGCATCCGTCTTTATTGTGGGCTTCGTGCCGATTGGAGTGGAGCCTTTAACGAGGAGAAGGAAATTCTCGCCTGCCCCTCCCGAGAAGTCGCAAAGGGTGCATGGGCTGGCGAGCGTAGCTGATACAGTCTTGCCTGTTCTTGTTATCGACGCCGCTTCGCCGAGTTTTGTCATATCTGTGTCCGCGCTGGTTCCGCCAACGATGACGAGCTTCAGCCCGTCAGGCAATGTATTAAACACTGTGTCGTCAGCGGGGTCTACCGTAAATTCAAGCTGCGTGAAGGCGGGCGTTGCCGCAGTCATATCCGAAAAGCCCCACATCGCGTAGATGTCCACGTCGCCCACCGCCGTGCTAAACGCCGCTTTCGTGACAAATTCACTATCCATGACAGACTTGGAATGGAAGTTTTTGATCCAGTTGCCAATCGTCTGCGCCGAACCGCCTAGTGAAATTGCCGACATATCGCAGGCGTTATCCGCATACGATAGATACTTGGTCGTTGTCGGCGCGGCTAACGCCCCTCCGACAAACGCGAAGACCAAAAACGCAGTTAAAATTCCGATGATGAACTTTCTCATAAGAACACTCTCCCCTTTTTGGATTTTTTCCGCGATTTCTTCGCGGCTTATGAGAAATTCATACATGATATTTGCGATTTTGGGTATGTCGTAAAGACGCCAAAACTTTTTTGGGGAAGTTTTCACGAAACAAGAATAATTTAACCAATGCTGTTAAATCTGCGGGGTGCTGAATTATTGCGATTATGACACAATTAGCTGAAATTTGCTAAGAATTTTTTTCCTTGTTGACAAGATGGAGAAAACCTACGCGGTTTTTCGTGTCTGTTTTTTCGTAAATGGACGTTATGTGATGTTGGACTGTCCGCATTCCAATATTTAAATCGTCCGCGATGCCTTTTAGATCGTTGTCGGACCTTATCAATCTGAGCGCGACGTCGGCCTCGCGGCTGGTGAGCCCATATGTGTCGAAGAATTTTTGCAGCTTGAGAGCGTCGTCTATGTCGGCGGCGGCGTAGTCGTTCTTGTAGCTGAGGCTGCCGCTGAGGTAGAAGAGGAGGAACGAGAGGACGAAGAGGCCGAAGTTGACCATCATCACGACGCGGTAGTCGCCCCACTGGACGAGCGCGGCGGTGGGGACGGCCGAGAGCCCAAGCGCGGCGGAGCGAGCGACGCGCCCCATCCCCGCCCATAGCGCCGGGTTCCTGGTGTATGGCGCGATGTCCATGAAGGAGACGGTGAAGAATACGACGTAGAACCCGCCGTAGAAGTATGCCATAGAGAAGCTGACGGCGTATGTCTCGGGCGTGTTGAAGAAGCTGACGGCGGCGACGGACAGGGTCATGGCGCAGACGATGGCGAGCGGGAGGTATGCGCGGTCTTTGCAGTCGGCGATCGCCCCGGCCGCAATCAGGCCGACGGCGTAGAAGAGGCGCGGCCACGAGGCGACGTCAGCCGCGCCCTGCGCGTGGAGCTTCGTCATGGAGATGTCCATCGCGCTGAAGATGAGGGTCATTGCGGCGGCTATGAGGAAGAGCAGGAGGCATTTGTTCCCGACGTTTGGTATCTCAAGCGAGTACCTGCGCTCTATCTCCACGCTTGCCCGCCGCGAGCCGCGAACAGCGGCCGCGAGGAGCAGCCCGAAGGCGGCGGAGAGAAGAACGACGCGCGGCGCGAAGGCGAGGCCGGTGTTCTGGAATAGGTACTGCGCTACTATCGAGACGCAGACGGCGCACCCAATGGTCTTGCCAAGGCGGCGGTCGTTGGCGAAGGAGACGGACATGTCGAGGTGGACGAGCCCGCCGACACACCCGAGCGACGCCATGCAGACGACGGTGAGGAAGAGGTAGCCGAGGGCGGACGCCCGCGCGAACGATATCGCGGAGAGGGAGACGAACGCCGCGGCGACGAAGAGCGGCATCAGCGTGCGGCGGCAGAACGCGCTTTTGACTCCGGCGCGGCGGACGAGCGGGTAGAGAAGATAGCCGACGCCGGTCGAGGATATGGAGACGGCGTAGGCGAACGCGAGCAGGTCGCGCGGCAGAGCGGCGGCGGCTCTGGCGTTCACGAGCAGCTCCGTCAGCAGGAATATGAACATATATAATGAAAAGACCGCGGCGGATCTCAACTCTTTTTCTCCGCCGCGGGACAAGTTCTCAAACATCAAATCACCCGCGAGTTTCTAATTTGTGTTGATTATAGCAAATATTTTAGACAATGGACGTGAACGGGACGCGAATTTTTTCAAATTTCGCCGCCCGAAATGGGTCTAATCTTTGTCTGGCAGTAATGTTCCCCTACTTGTCTGGCCGCATTTGGTCCTATCTCTTGTCTCACCGCAGCGCTTCTCTTCTTGTCTGCCCGTAGTGACTCCATACGGGCCAGAGCGACGTTGACCCTAAAAGATTTAACGACACTGGATGCCGTATTGAACATTTACGGCATGACGGTCAAAAGCGATGCGCGAGGTTTCGTCTGGCCGCAGTGGTTCTCTTCCTGTCTGCCCGCAGTGGGTCTATGCGGGCTAAGGCGGCTTTGACCGCGGTTTTGCAAAAAAGTGTATCGCGAGGACACTTTTCGGCGTCGAAAAGTGTTGCGCGAATACACTTTTTGTCAGATGACGCAGACAGGCATAAAAAAACAGGAGAGCCGCGAGGCTCTCCTGTTTGCTGATTCGTTGTTCAAACAGGTGGAGCTTAGTTCTGTTTGATGGCTTTCATGCCTTCTTTGACGAGAAGGACGGCGAGGACGAGAAGGATGCCCGATATGACTGCGAGCGGGTAGTTCGGAGCGCCGCTTGACATTGTCGTTACGATCTCTATCACGAGGCCGGCCATGCTGGTGACGAGCATGAACCAGAACGGGATAAGGAGGAAGGTGGCTTTCTTCTTGAGTCCACGGATGATCCAAGCCGCGATGCCGAGGAGCGCGAGCGCCGCGACGAGCTGGTTGGAGGCTCCGAAGACCGGCCAGATGACCGCCCATGCCGCGACCGCTTTGCCGGTGGCGTCTGTCGTCTTGAAGTATACGAAGACGAGGGCTGCCGCGATGGCTACGATGGTCGCCGTGTATTTGTCGATCTTGTTGTTGGAGATCTCCTGTATCTGGTAGCGGGCAAGGCGAGTCGCCGTGTCAAGGGACGTAAGGAGGAATCCGTTGACCGCGATCATGCCGAGGCGCATGCCTATCACAGGGTCGATGCCGATGAGTCCGCAGAATTTGCCGAAGCCAAGTCCGAACGTGGCTGTCGGGCCGCCTTTCTGCATCGCGCCTGCCGCCATGAAGGTGCCGAGCGCGATGACGGCGACGAGGCCTTCAAGGAGCATTCCGCCGTATCCGATGGGGAGGGCGTCTCTCTCATGCGAGAGCTGCTTGGAGGTCGTGCCGCTTCCTACGAGCGAGTGGAAGCCGGAGATGGCTCCGCAGGCGACGACCGTGAAGAGCATCGGCCAGAGGGGCCATGACGGGGCTTTTGATACGCCGAGGAGCTTGATATTGCTGGCGATCATTGGGACGTTGCCCATGTTCATCGAGCTGCCGAAGAGCATTCCTATCGCGCCGACGATGACGGCGAAATAGAGGAAGAAGGAAGCGAGGTAGTCGCGCGGCTGGAGCAGGAGCCATACGGGGAGTATGGAGGCCGCGAGGATGTATATCGCGAGGGCCGCGTTCCAGAAGTTGGCGTCATGTCCGAACACTGTCTGAACGAACGCCCAGTCTCCGCCCTTCCATGAGCAGACGGCGATGATGGCGAGCATCACGATAGTGACGAGTTTGAGGTCTACGTTGAAGCGATAGATGAGTATGCCGGAGATTATCGCAAGGAAGATGTACAGGCATCCGACAAAAGCGACTACCGGGTCGGCGACGAAGGTCGATGTCGTCATAACGAGGAAGACGGCGACGACGAGGACGAGCGAGAGGATCGTGAACCACAGGAAGAGCTTCTCGCCGGTCTTGCCGATGTACTTCTCGATGACGACGCCGACGGATTTGCCGTCGTTGCGCATCGAAGCTACGACCGCGCCCATGTCATGCGGCCCGCCGAGGAATATCGAACCGACCATGCACCATACGAACGCGGGCAGCCATCCGAAGACGGCCGCGGCCTGGATAGGCCCGACGATGGGGCCGGCTCCGGCTATCGATGAGAAGTGGTGGCCAAGGAGCACCGCCGGGTGGGCCGGGCAGTAGTCCATGCCGTCGTTGAGCGTTTCGGCAGGGGTCTTCTTCCCGTTATCGAGTCCGTAGACTCCCGCCATGAAGTCGCCGTAGAATTTGTAGCCGAGTACGAGCATTACAAGAGCGGCTATTAACATTACTGCAAACATAAAAACAACACCTCCATAAAAATTTTTGCTGCGCTGTTGGATCTATAAAATATCAAGCCGGTGTTCCGGTCAGATATCCCTTGTCTTCTCCTCCGCGATGTTCGCGAGGTACGCCATATCTTTTATGTCCTTGCGAGGCTCCGCGCCGAGGGTGTACTTGTGTATCTCAACGAACCCGCGGAACCCAAGCGCGAGGGAACTCTTCTTATAATATGGCTCCCCTTCGTCCTGTAAAAATATATAACGCTGGAGCATCAGGTCGCGCTCGGACTTCGCCTCTTTGCGCAGGCGTTCGACGTCCTCGGGCAAATACTTCCATATTATATAGTCGTCCGCGTAGTACTTCGCGATCTCGCCGAGGAGCCCGCCTTTTATGAGGGAGACCCTGCGGTACAGACCCTCCGCCGTCTCGCCGCGCCACGGCTCGAAACGCCACTCTTCCCACATTTCTTTATAGCCGCCGAGCCGTGATAGATTTATCAGAACGCACACACTCCCCACGATGTTTCTATAACTTTCAGATACTACAACAAACTAATAACAATTGCAAATTATAAACGCTTTAAAGAGTTGATATGAATAATTTTATAAAAATAATTTGTAAAAATGTTATAACACCTTTATGTTAAGCGTTAGTTTTGAAAAACAGGATTAGAAAGAAATATGAAACGGAAGAGACGCCTTGTGTTTGCGGCGTGACGGGCGGGGCGAGCCGCTGGAGACTAAATATTACATTCGGGCAGGCGAGTTGGAGAAATAGAGTTAAAATACTTGCATTCTTTACATCGATACTGTATAATCCTGTTACTTATCTTTAGAGATCCGGCAAATCCGGGTCTCTTTTGATGTGAGAGATGAACGTACGCCCAGTGGGCATAACAAACAAGAACCAGAAATTCAGGGAGGTATTCTGAAAATGGCAAAAGAACATTATGTAAGAAACAAGCCGCACCTCAACATAGGTACGATA
>JAUNSQ010000221.1 GCA_030539135.1 Synergistaceae bacterium
TGGCTGATCTGCCGGATTTCTTCTCGTATATAGAGGGGACCGGCGAATTTTTCCCGCTCGAGGTGTTTTCCGATTTCGGCGTCTCGGACGCGGTGGAAAAGGTTTCGATCAAGGGACTGGAGGCAAGCAACCCATACTCCGTCGGAGTTTTCTCTTTCAACGAGGGGTGCGGGCTGTATTTCATCGCCGCATGCGCCAGCGAGGATGTTTTTGACCGCCTGCAAAGGTTGACTGTCCTGCTCGGCAGCGGAGGCATCGGCGGAAAGGTCAGCTCCGGGTATGGAAAATTCACTCTGGCGGAAGACCCGTATATGTTTGACGAGACGACGGACGAACCAGATTTTCAGACGAGGCTGCTTCAGAGGATGCTGACCGAGGACGCTCCGTCGTATATGAGCCTCACAACGTCGCTCCCCCGCGACGACGAGCTTGACCGCGCTATGGACGGCTGTTCGTACTCTATCAGACGTCGGGGCGGGTTTATCCAATCGGCGACATTTGGCGACACGGCTAAAAAGGATACGCAGTATTTCTTTGCCGCGGGCTCCGTGTTCCGCAAAAAGTACGTCGGGGACATCTTCAGCGTCGCACACGGCGGCAGCCATCCTGTTTACAGGTATTCAAGACCTATATTTCTGGGGGTGGAATACAGATGAGCGTATCCAAACAATATGTTATCACTCTCGAGACTAGAAGCCCGTTGTTCGTCGGCTCAGGCGACAATTACACAAAGAAAGATTATCTGTACGACCCGCGAAGCCAGAGAGTTTCCGTCGTAGATTCAAGCAGGCTCATGGCGTGGCTGGTCTCGTGCGGCAGACCCGAGGCTATCGATGAATACGAAAAGTTCATGCTTGGCAATCAAAAGAATTATTATCTAAAAGAATTCTTCGATAGGATGAGGATAGGCCCTGAAGACCGCAAAAAGATGATAATATATGAGACCGACGCAGGAGCCGCGCTGTCGGAATATAATTCGCTGAAGGATATCAAGGCTTTCATGCGCGACGCTTACGAGCGTCCGTATATCCCGGGGAGTTCGCTCAAAGGGGCTCTGCGCACGGCGATACTGGTAAAGATGATACGTGACGAAGACGGCGGGATATCGCCCCGATATCCAGACGACTTCACACGTAGTAAACATGCTGACACAGATATAGAGGGCGGCTATCTGCACACACTCGGCAGGAATTCAAAACAGCCCAACGCGGTGAACAGCATCATGTCCGGGATATCCATATCGGACAGCGTTCCGCTTGAGCAAAGCTCCATGACGCTCGCAAAAAAGATCGACATCTTCAGCGACGGCGAGGATAACCCTTTGAACGTCGTAAGAGAGTGCGTCAAACCTGGAGTCAAGATCAACTTTAAGCTGACGATATACCCCAAGCTGGCAGGCAAAATCTCCGCTCAATACATCCGCAGCGCGATAACGGACTTTGGAGAATACTACTACGAAACATACAGCAAGAAGTTCAAACATCCGCTGGACACCGACCATGAGACGTTTGACGATTGTCTTGTCTTTG
>JAUNSQ010000222.1:0-1278 GCA_030539135.1 Synergistaceae bacterium
CCGCCGAGCGCCTCGGCTACGTCCCTGTTGCTGATCCTGAGCGCCTGTTCGATGGTCTTGCCCTTCGCCATCTCGGTCACCATCGAGCTCGTTGCGATTGCAGCCGCGCAGCCGAAGGTCTCGAACTTTATGTCCTGAATTACTTGATTGTCGTCAACCTTGAGATAAATCTTCATGACGTCGCCGCACTTGGGGTTGCCGACATCGCCTATAGCGTTTGCGTCCTCGAGTTTGCCGCTGTTGCGCGGGTTCATGAAATAATCTACGACTTTTTCGTTATACATCATTGGGGATCACGTCTCCTCTGTCTGCTGATTTTTACTTTTTGTTATAGAACGGGGACATGGCGCGGAGTCTTGCGACTATCGGCGGGAACTTTTCGAGCACGTAGTCGATGTCTTCGTCCGTCGTGTCCTGGCTCAGTGTGAGGCGCACGGAACCGTGCGCCGTCTCGTGCGTAAGGCCGAGGGCCAGAAGCACGTGGCTCGGGTCGAGGCTGCCGGATGTGCAGGCGGAGCCGCTTGATACCGCTATTCCGGCGGCGTCCATGAGCAGCAGCATCCCTTCGCCCTCTATGTATTTGACGCAGACGCTCGCGTGGTACGGCAGGCGCTGGGTCCTGTGGCCGGTAAGCATCGTCTCCGGAATCCTCTCGAGTATGCCGTCTATGAGCTTGTCGCGCAGGCGTCTTTCATTGTCGATCTCGCCGTTCACAAGGCGATCCGCCGCGAGTTCCGCCGCTTTGCCAAAGCCGATGAGCCCCGGCGTGTTCTCCGTGCCGGCGCGGAGTCCGAACTCCTGGCCGCCGCCGTGAATGACCGGCGTGAGCTTGATGCCGCGGCGCACGTAGAGGCCGCCGACGCCCTTGGGGCCGTACATCTTGTGGGCCGCCATCGTCATCATGTCGATGGGAAGCTCCTTGACGTCTATTTTGACGTGGCCCGTGGCCTGAACACCGTCCGTGTGGAAGAATACGCCGTGTTTGCGGCAGACCGCGCCGAGTTCGGCTATCGGTTCGATGGTGCCTATCTCGTTGTTAGCGAACATTATGGACGTGAGGATCGTGTCCGGGCGAATTGCCTTTTCAAGCTCCTTCGGGTCCACAAGTCCTTCGCGGCTGACAGGGAGCACCGTGTGCTCGTAGCCCATCTTGTCGAGCCACTCGAGCGTATGCAGCAGCGCGTGGTGCTCTATCGCGCTCGTGATGATGTGCCTGCCCTTGTCCCTCATGGCCCAGGCAGTGCCCTTTATCGCGAGGTTGTCCGCTTCGCTGCCGCC
>JAUNSQ010000222.1:1288-1529 GCA_030539135.1 Synergistaceae bacterium
AAGATAATGTCCTTCGGGTCGGCGTTTATAAGCCCGGCCACCTGTTCGCGGGCGTGGTCGACTCCCTTGCGCGCCTCGCGCCCCCAGGCGTGAAGGCTGTTCGGGTTGCCGTATGTTTCGCTGAAGTACGGAAGCATAGCTTCCACTACGCGCGGGTCTGTCTTTGTAGTTGCTGAGTTGTCGAGATACACTTTACGTGGTTCCATGTATATCACTCCCTGAGTGAGATTAGTATCGGGCG
>JAUNSQ010000101.1:0-1881 GCA_030539135.1 Synergistaceae bacterium
TTGAGAACCCAGTCGAGGTTTTCACAAAATGGGCCCCTGCCTCCTTAGCCAGCTCGCATGCTTTGACCTTCTCCTCGTCCGTCAGCAGGCACGCCTCTATAATGACCTTGACAACACAATCGGGAACGGCATCTACGACAGATTCTATGTCGCCGAGCAGTTTGTCATATTCCCTGTCTTTTAGGTATGAAATGTTAATGACCATATCGATCTCATCCGCGCCGCCTTTCGCGGCGGCGGCGGCTTCAAATGCCTTTGCTCCGTCCGCGTTGGCCCCGAGCGGGAACCCTACTACGCAGCAAACCTTTACTCCGCTGCCCTTCAGCAGCTTAGCCGCGTATGCGGCGAAGGCTGAATTCACGCAAACGGACGCGAATTTCCACTCCCTCGCTTCCGCGCATAGCTTCTCAATATCCGCGTGCGTAGCGTCCGGACTTAAGTTAGTGTGGTCGATCATTTGCGCTATATTCATCTTAAAAACTCCCTTATAATTTTTCTTCTTCCGCCTCGTCGTCTTCGACGACGCTCTCCGTAGCTTTTATCATGCTGATTTTCTCCTCGAAACCGAACACCGACGTATCTATACGGTTTACGGCAAGGTCTATTTGCTCCATGTGAGAGAAGCTGTAGCCCTCTGGCAGCCTGTTTGAAAAACGTTTTATCTTTAAAAGGGCCTGGAGATAATTGCGTTCCGTCCTGCGCAGTATATCGGCGGCCTCGAGCGCAGGCGGCGACTCCTTTTCAGCGAAGAGCCGCGCGACCGCGATATTCGGCGCGACATCCATCTCGTCGCTCCATATATCGGCTAATATCTTGCGCGCTGTCTTGCGCTTCTTCTGGTCTTTAATTCCGCCAAGCATGGCGCTTATCTGCCGCAGGAGTTCCTCGACCTCCGCCATGGCCTCCGCGTAGCCGCGCCTTGGAAGCGAAAATTCAGCCAGCATTTTTGCCTCGACTTCGATCGTAACTTCTTTCTTCAAGAGGCGGCCTACCGCTGGCAGCAGCCTTATACGCGCCTCTTCGCAGCTCTTATCGAGGGTCTCGAGATAGAGCAGCCCAGTGTCGTAGTCGTGGTGTTCGCACTTGCTGCGCGGCACATACGTGACATATCCGGGGTTGAAATATCCCTTGCGCCCGGCGCGCCCCGCCATCTGCATGAATTCATTTTTAGTAAGCGGCCCGTCTATAAATTTCGCCATCTGCCCAAACACTACCGTCTGCGCTGGGAGGTTCACGCCAAGGGACAGCGCGTCTGTTCCCACAACGACGTCAAGTATCCTCTCCCTGAACGCCATCTCGACGAGCAGCTTCTCCTTTGGGAGCAGCGATCCGAAGTACATCGCGACGCCGCGAAGCGTAGTCTCGGGCAGCGATTTGACCTCAAGGATATCGGCTATCTCGCGCAGGCGGGCGCGGCGTTCTCTGTCAATCTTGCGCCTCGTGCGGGATATCTGCATCGCGAGCCACTCGGCCCCCCTCTTTGAGAAGACGAAAACAAGCGCGTCGTGTATCCTGTTGAACCTTATGCCGGATTTTTTGAAGACCAAATCCGTGACGCGCGACTGTGTTTCAAAAAACGCGAACTCGCGCATCGTCGTCTCTTCAAGATAATTCCTGACGTTCTCAGGACTTCCGAACGTAGCGGACATCACGAGGATGTCGCTGTCGAACGACGTCATTCGCAGGCCGTCGATATAAGCCCTCGCGCGTTCCGGATCGTTGAAGATGTAATGAAATTCGTCTACTATAACCTTTTGATGCGGTATGTGAGCGTATTTGAGCGTATATATCTCCTGCGTGCAGCAAAGCACAAGAGCTCCTGCGTTCTTTTTGAAGTCGCCCGTCTCAAGTCCAACGTCGAAACCCATTGATTTGAGGTCG
>JAUNSQ010000101.1:1891-5871 GCA_030539135.1 Synergistaceae bacterium
CCAGACGTATGCGACAAGTGTCTTGCCGCTGCCGGTGGGCGCGGAGAGGATGGCGCTTGCGCCCTGTATCGCCTTAATGGCGTCTACTTGCCAGTCGTAGAACATATATATTTTTACAGCCTGATTTTCAATATAGACGCTTCGCCGTCTGACGAGCCTATGTTGATGTGCTTCGTCCCGACACGCTCGGCGCCCATGTGAAGATAAAATTCTTCGCTGCCGGCGTTTGAGATGATATACAGTCCGTCGGAACCGGCGTCCTCGGCGACCTCGCACGCGTGAAGGAACAGCGCCCCGCCTATTCCGGAGCCAATGTTGTCAGGCGTAACGTAGAGGTAGCGCAGCCACCACTCGCCGTCGTCCTCTTTGGCCATCGAACAAAAGCCGAGCTTTTCGCCGGTCTCTTCACTCTCAGCTATATATGTCGGGTTCTTTTCTATGAAATCTTCTGAGATTGCGAGGAATTCACGGAGCTCGTCCATTTCCAGAGCTGAATCGCTCCAGCTCTCCCTTGAGCTCCACGCGATGTCTGAGAGGTCTTCCGCCTCTTCCTGAGATGCGTGACGTATTCGAACGTCGTCGTCCAACATTTTTAAATATCATACTCCTTTGGCTGTCATAATAACTAAGTCTGCTGTGTATTCTACCATATAGACGCGGTTAACGCGCGATTCAGCCTAAAGCCGCTCGGACAGTTTCCTTATCAGGCTTCTGACGGCGTCGGGCAGGATATCAAGAGAGTAATGCAGGTAAAGGCGCTCCGTCTTCTTATGCGCGTCCTCTCCGCTTGGCCCCATGTTGACGACCGGCATACCGAGGCTGTTCATCTCTTCGAGCGGGATGCTGTACACACAGCCCCACCCCGGCATATTCCTCTTGAAATCAGAGAGGTCTTCCGCGGAGACCTTAGCGCCGACATAGCTAAGGTCGCAGAGTCCAGCAAAAAACTCCACCTCCGTAATCTTTATTCCGTGTTCGCGCTCAAGTTCCTCCTCTATCTCGCGGACCGCGCCGACGACGGCGACGTCTCTCCCGTCGTCCGTGAGGTCGGTCCTCACTGGAAGCCATGGCGGCAGGAAGAAACACACGATATAGGGCCCTTCTTCGCCGGTGAGGTCGGCTATATGGTCTACTATCTTTATTCCACGGCGGCGCATATCGTCGGACGGAAGTGATCTCATAAAGGCGTCAAGATTTTTTTCAAACTCAGCCCCGCAGTTATCGGCCGCCCTTTTGATAAGCTCGTCAAGCGTAAATATCTTCGGCGGATACGGCGAGAACTCCGCGCCGTCGTAGCCCTTGGCAATAAGTCCTTTGCAGGACACGGAGAGATGTTCCGAGGTCTTCGAGAACGCGGACGCCGCGACAGCCCTCATCTGCCTCACAAGGTCTGCGGGGGCGTTCGTCGTAGTAAAGCAGTTGAAATAAACGTAGGCTCTATCGGGAACGGTCACGCTGTATACAGCTCTCATAACGTCCATGTCAAGGCATATCCACGACGGCTGACACTTCCCATGGAGCGGATCGGCAAGTTCCGAGCTGCATTCCGCCGCCGTTATGATATTAGCCGCCGCCAGCGCGGACGAAAACCCCTTATAGCAGTTTCCTACATGCGCCGCGCACCCGCGCACGTAAACGCTCGGCATGAGCTTTCCAAGCGTTCCGAGAAAGACCCTCGGGCCCGGCTCACCGGAATCCCCGGCCTCTCCTGGCTCCATATTCACCGCTGTCAAAAAGTCCAGCCCCTCCGCCTTCATTGCGGCAAGGGCGGGGAGCACGCCCCTCATGCCCGCGCTCGAGTTCTCCTCGTCGCCAACGAAAGAGGCAATTATGTTGACGTCGAACATAGACCTGTCATTCGCGAACTCCTCAAGTATATCTACTTCTATTGCGATGCTGCATTTCATATCCATTACGCCGCGGCCATACAGCACGTCGTCGCCGCTGTTGTTATACGCCTCGTTCAGCCCTGCCATGTCGAAGGCGAGGTCCGCGTGTTCACCGTACACATCGACGTCAACTACGTCGTAATGCGACATGAGGAGTATCGTCCTATTAGTTTTAGCGGCTGAGTCTATTCGGACGATAAGCGAATGCAGCTTCTCTCGCGAGCCCTCAAGCGGCGTCTCTATCCATTTCATATTATCGGGATTGTCCTTAAAATATTTTATCTTCGCGAGCCTACCGCGAACCCATTCGCCTGGCTCGCTCTCGCATGAGCTCTCCGTAACGCTCGGAATGCTCACAAGCTCGTTTATCATATCCAAAAGGTACTCTCTCTTATCCAAATAAACCGCCTCCGAAAAGCACTTTTCCCTTGACATATTTTACACTTTGAGAAAACATATTTACAGTGTACGAAAGGAGCATAAGCCCTTGGCAAAACCATTTATCAAACCAATATTATCCCCTGAGGAAGCAGCCCGCAAGGTCAAGAGTGAAAAATCGCTCATGTTGGGCGGGTTCAATTACGGAGGGGCCCCCTATACCATGATAGACGCGATCAACGAGGCCGGAACTAAGGATATCGATATGATATGCGTCGGGACAAGCTACTACAACGATAAAGTCACTGAACCTGTCGGCATCGCGAAATTGGTGCTGGCTGGACAGCTCCGTTCTCTCATAGCGTCGCATATAGGGCTAAATAAAAGGACTCAGGAGCTTTACACCAACGGCGAACTCCCAATCGAACTCATTCCAATGGGGACCTACGTCGAGAGGATACGAGCGGGAGGCGCCGGGCTTGGAGGATTTCTATCGCCCATCGGCATCGGCACCGATTACGAAAAGGGCAAACAAATAATCGAAGCGGGCGGCAAAAGATATATCTTGGAGCCGCCGCTGCGCGCCGACGTCGCTATCGTATCCGCATACAAGGCGGACAGGTTCGGCAACCTCATATATCGCGGGACAAGCCGCAACTTCAATCCGACGATAGCCACGGCTGGGGATTACGTCATAGCCGAAGTGGACGAGATAGTCGAGATCGGCGAACTAGACCCTGAGACGATAATCACGCCCGGAATATTCATAGACGCGCTCGTCGTGAAAGGAGCCAACCCCTATGCTTCCAAGGCTTAGCGAACAGGCGGCAAGGGAGCGCATCGCGAAAAACATCGCGCTCGACCTAAAGGACGGTTCGCTCGTCAACCTTGGCATAGGGATACCTCAGCTCGTCGCGGACTACATACCAAAGGACGTCAAGATAATCATCCAGACGGAAAACGGAATCATCATGGCCGGCCCCGCTAAGGGCGGAGATGACTACCATGTCATAGACGCTGGAGGACGCCCAATATCTATACTTCCGGGAGGCTCCATCGTCGGGGCGGACCTCAGCTTCGCGATGATGCGCGGAGGCCACGTTGACGCTACGGTGCTCGGCGTGCTGGAGGTCGACGGCGAGGGCAGCCTGGCGAACTGGATGGTGCCGGGCGTCAGAGTCCCGGGCATGGGCGGCGCTATGGACCTTGTCACAGGCGCGAGGAGGGTCTACGCGGCGACGAGGCATTTCAACAAAGACGGCTCTAACAAGCTGGTCAAGAAATGCACGTTCCCGCTCACGGGCTATAAAGTAGTCGATGTGATAGTCACGGAATACTGCGTCATAAAAAATATCGGCGGCGTGATGACCTTGACCCAAGTTGCAGAGGACGCAGACCTAAACGAACTGCTCGAAAAGACCGAGATGGAACTCGCGGTCGCGGAAGACATTAGAATGATGAAATAGCGCCATTCTTCTGTTAGTAAGTTGAAGCCCTGCGGTCATCGACCGCAGGGCTTCGTTGTATCTTATACTGTTATAATCCTATCCGCGTCTACCTCTTTTTGCGGTATGCAAGCGGGAGCAGCGCAAGCAGCGCGAAAGCCGCGCACCCAGTGTTGCATCCGCCGCCCGATGACGATGGCGTTGGCGGGACAGGCTTCTCGTCGGCCTTCACTGTAAGAACGGCCGGGTCAAGAACCTTGCCTACAGT
>JAUNSQ010000102.1 GCA_030539135.1 Synergistaceae bacterium
AGAAGATACTGACCTCGCTATCAGAACTTGAAGAAAGGTGGAACAGGCCGTCTACGCTTGAGGACGACCATTCTATCATCGAGGAACGCGAGCGTTTGCGCGCTGAAGTAGCCGTCGCGGTGGAGAAGATACGCTCAAAGTTTGCGATAATGGAACGCATAAGCGCTGATATCCGAGCTGAGGAACGCCGAATCAGCGACATGGACGAGGAGCTCTCCGTGCTTGATCAGAATTGTGTGCGCGACCGCGCGAATTTGGCCCATGTCGGCAAGTCCTGCCTTGAGATATCTCAGCAGCGAAAGAGGCTGAGCGCCGAGATGGACAGTATCGTGGAGGGCTATTCCACGCTTGAAAACAGGCGCGAGTATTTGAGGAAGCGCGTCGCCGCCGCGGAGGCGAGATGGCGTTCCGCCGACGATAAACTTTCTAGGACGAAGGATAAGCGCGACGAGACAGAACGCGAACTCACTGAGCTTATTAACACATGGGAGATACAGTATCCATATCCGGGCAAGGAAGCTCTCCCTGAAGACGTCGACCTAGAAGAACTGCGCAGGACGATACGCGACGGAGACAGAAAGATAAAGATGTTTGGCGAGGTGAATATGGGGGTGCTGTCCGAGGACCAGCGTCTCAAAGACAGACTAGCGTTCCTTGGCGAAAACCTCGACGATGTACGCTCCAGCGCGGCTGAACTTGAAAAGTTGATAACAAACACCGACAGACAGGCGCATAAGGTCTTTACGGACGCGCTGCAGGAGGTAGACGGTCGTTTCTGTTCTCTCTTCCAGCGGCTTTTTGGCGGCGGAGAGGCTCACCTTGAGATGACCGATGGAGAGACGATATGGGACACAGGCGTCGACGTCGTCGCCAGACCGCCGGGGAAGCACCCGCAAAGTCTCACCCAGCTTTCGGGCGGGGAAAAGTCGCTCGCGGCCATATCGCTGCTCTTCGCGTCCATGGAAGTCGCCGAATGTCCTCTTGCCGTGCTTGATGAAGTCGACGCGGCGCTTGATGAATTTAACCTGAGGAGATTTTCGGAGCTGGCAAAAGAATATGCTAAAAATCGCCAGATACTTGCCATGACGCACAGACGCCTTACAATGGAACGCGCGGACGTCCTTTATGGCGTCACGCTTTCGGAGCCGGGGCTGTCGCAGGTAATCGGCGTAAAAATGGAGGATTGGGCTTAATGTCCAATAAGAGGGAAGATTTTCTCAACGGAATACTGAAAATCGAACAGCCGGATGAGAGTATGGGGCTGAGGGTAAACCTTGACACCGTCCTGCTCTCGTATTTTAGCGAGCCGCGCAAAAACGAGCGCATACTTGAGCTTGGCTGCGCGCATGGCGCCATATCCCTGATACTCGCGTACAGAGGTTTTAACGTCGTTGGTTTGGATATCCAGCGGCTGCTCATAGAGATGGCCAAGAGAAACGCTTTGTATAACGGGTTGGAGGCAAAGACTGAATTCATAGCGGGCGACCTTAGAGAATATAAGAAGCTATGGCCCGCACAGAGTTTTGACAGGATAGTCGTCAATCCGCCGTATGACGTCCCTGAGAACAGCAGAGTAAGCCCTTCGAGCCCTGTGGCAGTAGCGTTGCAGGGTACCGAGTGCGCTTTAGAGGATATCGTGCTGGCGTCTAAATACCTTCTGAAAAATAAGGGACACCTTGAGATGGTAATTCGAGCCAATAGGATCGGAGAGCTTCTGGCTCTGCTTGACGAACATAACATATCTCCCAAAGAGATGCGTCCCGTTTATTCAAAGCCAAACATGGACGCGTTTATTGTCCTCGTAAGGGCAATGAGGGCCGCTGGCCCCAGCGTAAGGGTGTTGCCTCCGTTTTTCGTGAAAGACGAGAACGGCGACGATACGCTGGAATTGTTGAGCGCTTACAAGGCAGGTAAATACTGATGCCGCTTGTAATAGTCCCGACGCCCATCGGAAATCTGGAGGATATGACGCTGCGCGGGATAAGCGTCCTGCAAAGCGCGGACATAATAGCGTGCGAGGACACGAGGCATACTTTACAACTCCTCAACCATTTTAAAATCAAAAAGCCCCTGATATCATGCCACGAACACAACGAGGCCGCGCGGATAGAGACCCTGATGAAGCGGATAGAGAACGGCGAGACGGTCGCGCTTGTTTCCGACGCTGGCACCCCGGGACTATCCGACCCCGGCGGGGTTATAATAAAGGCTGCGATCGAAAGAGGTTTGCCGTATGACGTTCTCCCCGGAGCAAACGCGCTATTGCCGGCCCTGTTGCTTTCAGGGATGGATATGGAGTCGTTTATGTTCGTTGGGTTCCTCAAGGGTAAGGCGGAGGAGAAGAGGCGGCGTCTGCGCGAGGTTTCGGATGTAAAAGAGCCGTTGGTGTTTTATGTCTCTCCCCACAAACTGCTCCGTGAACTTGAGATAATGGGCGAGCTGCTTGGAGATAGGGAGGCCGCGTTAGTCCGCGAGATAAGCAAGATACATCAGGAGTCGATACGTGGCACGCTTTTGAGCTTTAAAGACATCCTGACGGAAGATAAGTTGCGCGGAGAATATGTCTGCGTAGTGAGCGGCAAGCCCGTCGACCAGAATATATGCGGCGAATTGGAATGGATGGGCGAAGCCGACATGATGCTGGGTATGGATAAGTCTGTAAAAGATATTGCAAACTTGCTTTCAATAAAGTATTGTATCCAACGGAACAGAATAAAACGGTATCTCATTGAAAAAGATGCCGAGGAGGTCAAATAATAAAATGTCTCAGAATAATTTTTATATCACGACGCCGATATATTACGTCAACGACGTGCCTCATATCGGCCATGCCTACACGACGATAGCGGCGGATACCCTGTCTCGCTGGCATAAATCGGGCGGGGACAAGACATGGTTCCTAACGGGCACCGACGAACACGGGCAGAAGATACAGACCGCGGCGGAGAAGAGAAATATAACGCCGAAGCAGCTTTGCGACGAAGTCGTACAGAACTTCCAGAAACTCTGGAAAGTCCTTGATATCAAGAACGACGATTTTATCCGCACGACGGAAGAACGCCACGAAAAGGTCGTACAGGAAGTTTTCAGACGCCTGCTCGCCAATGGCGACGTGTATAAAGGCGAGTATGAAGGATGGTACTGTGTTCCGTGCGAGACCTACGTTCCAGAGGCGCAGATGGGTGAGGGACAGACATGCCCTGACTGTCACCGTCCATTGACGAAGATGACGGAGGAGACATATTTCTTTAAACTCTCAAAATACGCGGAGCCGTTGTTGAAGTTTTATGAGGAACACCCGGACGCGGTGATGCCCAAGTCGCGTTATAACGAAATTGTTAGTTTTATAAAGAGCGGTCTTCGCGACCAGTCCATATCGCGCACCACACTCAGCTGGGGAATTCCTCTTCCCGGAGACGAGAAACATGTCATATACGTATGGTTCGACGCTCTTATCAACTATCTTTCGGCGCTCGATTTTCCACGCGATGGTGGAAAGTGGGAGACGTTCTGGCCCGCCGTTCACCACCTTGTCGGCAAGGATATCATAAGGTTCCACTGCGTTATCTGGCCTGCTATGTTGATGGCCTTGGGAGTCAACCCGCCCGTAAAAGTCTTTGCTCATGGCTGGTGGACAGTCGACGGAGAAAAGATGTCGAAGTCAGTCGGCAACGTGGTAGACCCGTTTGAGATGGCTGAAAGATACGGTGTCGACCCGTTCCGCTACTTCCTGCTTCGCGAAGTCCCGTTCGGCAACGACGGAGATTTTTCAGAGCTGGCGTTCGTTCAGCGCATAAATTCTGATTTGGCCAACGACCTTGGCAACCTCCTTTCAAGGACTTTGCAGATGATAGATAAGTACCGCGGCGGAGTAGTCCCAGCTAAATATGTCAAGACGCAGATCGAGGACGACGTGGAGGCTATGGCGAGCAAAACCGTAGAGGAAATGACAGACCTTCTCGACCGTTTCGCGTTTGACGAGGCCCTAAAGACCCTCTGGGCGTTTATCAGCCGCTCCAATAAATATATAGACGAGACCGAGCCTTGGAAGCTCGGCAAGGCCGGAGATATCGACAGGCTAGACGCAGTGTTGAGAACTCTCTGGGAGTCGCTTAGGCTGTCCGCTGTCCTGCTCGCGCCGTTTATGCCGGATACGGCGAGCCGTATCTGGGAGCAGCTTGGCTTGCCCGGCGACCCGCTTGGATTTGGCCGTGCTAACTGGGAATGGGGAAAGCTTGATACAGAGATAACAGTAAAGAAGGGCGACATCCTCTACCCGCGCATAGATATCGAGAAGTGGAAGGCCGAAAGGGCGGAACGCGACGCGGCGAAGAAACAAAAAACAGCTCCCGTCGCCGCCTCCGCCGAAGTTGAGCATAAGCCCGAGATAGAGATAGACGATTTCAAGAAGATAGAGCTCAGGGTCGCACTCGTCGAGGACGTTGAAATAGTCCCCAAGGCCGACAGGCTGTATGTCCTGCACCTTGACCTAGGATACGAAAAGAGAACGATAGTCTCAAGCATTCGTGAATTCTACAAGCCGGAGGAACTCAAGGGCAAAAAGATAATAGTGATATGCAACCTCAAACCTGCGAAATTCCGCGGAATACCGAGCGCTGGAATGCTCTTGGCTGCCGAGGGTAAATCGGCGGACAAAGAGAACGTCGTCCTGCTCACTCTGATGGACGACTCCATCCCTGCTGGCAGCATCGTTGGATAACTCGGAATAATCGCCGCAGCACACGGTAATGAAATGACGCAAAGGCGGGCAAAGCCCGCCTTTTTTGAAAGGAACGCAAATGTATTTGATAGACGCGCATTGTCACCTGAACAAAGAATATTTTCCAGAGGGCTTGGAGGCCACTTTCAAGAACGCGCTTAACAACGACGTCAAGATGATGATATTCGCCTCGTCTGACGTAACGTCCAGCCGCGAGGCCGCGGAGCTTGCGGAGAAACAGACTTCCGACCTGTCTGTGTTCGCGCTTGTCGGCGTGCATCCTCACGAAGCGGAGAAGGTATCTGAAAATTACATATCTGATATACGCGCGATGTTCAGGCGAAAACGAGTCGTTGCCGTCGGTGAGATAGGGCTTGATTATTTTTACGATTTTTCTCCAAGGGATATCCAGCGCAATGTCTTTCGCAAGCAGATAGAGCTTGCTAAGGAGATAAAGAAGCCGATAATCATGCACATTCGCGACTCTGCGGATAGAAACACAGGCAACGCCAACGCTGAGACGATAGAGATACTGCACGAGACGAACGCAGGGGAAGTCGGAGGTGTTGTGCATTGTTTTTCCGGCGACATGCAGAACATGAAAGACGCTCTCGACATGGGGTTTTATATCTCGTTCGCAGGGCCGCTCACATTCCCTAGAAACACCGCGCTTAGAGAGATAGCGGCGGAAGTGCCTCTCGATAGGATAATGTGCGAGACGGACTCCCCATATCTCGCGCCGCAGGGATTTCGAGGGAAGCCGAACGAACCTGCCCATGTGAGGCAGGTCTACGAGCTTGTCACTATGCTCAAGGGGATAACTCTTGAAGAACTTGCGGAACACGTCAGGGAGAACGTATATAACGCGTTTAAGTTAGGTGAAGCGAATGTTTGAGTATAAATTAATTGCCGAATGTCCAGAGACTGGAGCGCGAGCGGGCGAGCTTACCACGCCGCACGGCGTTATTCAGACGCCCGTGTTCATGCCGGTAGGCACTCAGGCCACTGTCAAGGCCATGACGCCGCCGGAGCTTGAAGAGCTCGGCGCTCAGATAATACTTGGCAACACATACCACCTGTATATGCGTCC
>JAUNSQ010000103.1:0-2661 GCA_030539135.1 Synergistaceae bacterium
GCCACGCGGGTTTATGTTCAATATGAGCGTAGGATATGATTTTGACGGCATAACTTCACGGAAGATCGATGAGTTCATTAATGGGCTCAAAGACTCTTCGCCCACAAATATATGGACTGAATGCAAAAACTGGGCTAAAAAAAATTTATCGTCATTCAGAAATATTGACATGTCGTATATTGACGCCATCTCAGCAAATATTTGCGGCTCGGTCACGCTTTCGACTCTTCATGGATGTCCATCCAGCGAAATAGAAAAAATTGCGGCGTACCTGCTCGATAACAAAGGCCTCAACACCTTTATTAAGTGCAACCCCACGCTTGTGGGGTATGACTTCGCGCGAAAGACTTTAGACTCGCTCGGCTACCAATATATCTCTTTTGACGACCGCCATTTTAAGAACGACCTGCAATATGACGAGGCCGTGCCGATGATAAAAAGACTTATGTCTCTTGCGACGGAGAAAGGCCTGACATTTGGAGTGAAGCTCACAAATACTTTTCCTGTTGATAATACAAAAAATATTATGTCTGGAGAGGAAATGTATATGTCTGGACGGCCTCTTTTCCCGCTCACCGCAGAAGTAGCCCGAAAATTGTCGTTGGATTTTGGCGGGGATTTGCCCATATCATGGTCCGGCGGTGTTGACTATGCAAATATCAGCGAGCTGTTTAGGGCTGGAATATGGCCTTTGACAATTGCAACGGCGCTGTTGAAGCCTGGCGGATATTTGCGGCTGAAGCAGATGGCGGCGGAAATCGTCGAATGCTTTCCGCAGAGAAGCTCGCGCGCGGATATCGACGCAGTTAAGTCAGTCGCGGAGGCTTCGCGCAGCAATAGCGTGTATGTTAAGAAACATTCCTTGCATGACAAAGGTTCGGACTCATCAGGGCAAATACCTTTGTTTGACTGTTTTTCGGCGCCGTGCGTGAGCGGATGTCCGTTTGGTCAGGATATCCCACAGTATATCTGCGCGGTTGAAAGACATGGACACGCGGAGGCTCTAAGGATAATACTCGCTAAGAACCCGCTGCCGTTCATCACGGGAACGATTTGCTATCACAACTGTATGAACGGATGTACGAGAAATTTTTATGACGAGCCGGTGAATATACGTTCCGTCAAACTTGAGGCGGCGGAAAATGGAATAGGCGAAGTGATGCGAGAGTTGATGCCGACGGAATTAAGGTCGGATGCCAAGGCCGCGATAGTTGGCGGCGGACCGTCTGGGCTCGCGGCGGCGTATTTCCTAAGACGCGGCGGAATAGATGCGACAGTGTACGAGAAGGAGACATCCCTTGGAGGAGTTGTGCGCAAGATACTGTCCAAGCAGGGAAAAATTTCAGAGCAGGCAATAGAATCGGATATCAGTATCGTTAAGGCTGTGGGCGTGGGTTTTGTCCTCGGGGAGGAAGTAGCTTCGATAGACGTGCTGCGCGCAAGCGGATATAAATATGTTGTGTTGGCCTGCGGCAACGCAAAGTTGAACAAAAACAAGCAATTTTTAATGACTCCAAGCAGCGCCAATGGCGATTGTTCGTTAAAGACAGATATTGAAAACGTATATATGATAGGCGACATGCGCCATCTTTCGCCTGCCTCTGTCGCCGAGGCTATCTCCGACGCGAGAGCGGTCTCGGATGAGATAGCCGCGTTTGAGGGTATTGTTTTAGGTTTTGGCGCGCGGCCCTGCAAAATTGCAGAGATATCTCCCATATCCAAGAAGGGCGTCGTGCGATATTCGTGCGGCGCGGGCTGCGAAGCGGAACGCTGTTTAAATTGTTCGGGCATGTGCGAGAATTGTATCGACGTATGCCCAAATCGTGCGAACGTTGCGGTGAGACTTGAGGGAGAAGAAACTTACCAGATCGTCCATATCGATTCTCTTTGCAACGAATGCGGCAACTGCGCGGCTTTCTGCCCGTGGAACGGGACGCCGTATAAGCAGAAATTTACATATTTTGCGAATGAAAACGATTTCAATGACAGCAAAAATCATGGCCTCTGGCGAATCAGCGAAACGCTGGTCAAAGTCAGGCTCGCCGGAAAGATTTTTGAGACTGACATCGATTCAGACGAACTGCCGGAACGAATATCAAAGCTGATTAAAGCAGCGATAAAACTGTTTGCCTAGCGGGGAGAAAATAATATGTACAGCTTTACATTGAACGGCGAACATATTAGTTATGCCTACGATATCAAGCTCATCGATTATTTGCGCGACGTTATGCATATAACGTCCGTGAAAAACGGATGCGGCGAGGGGGCTTGCGGCGCGTGTACAGTCCTCGTCGACGGCAGGGCAATAAAAGCGTGCGTCCAGCCTTTGAGGCTCTTTGACGGCAAGACGATAATCACAGCTGAAGGGTTGTCCCCGCGCGAAAGGGACGTCTACGCTTACGCGTTCTCGTCAGCCGGAGCGGTGCAGTGCGGCTTTTGTACTCCAGGAATGGTCCTATGCGCTAAGGCGCTCATCGATAATAACCCCGAACCTTCACCATTCGACGTAAAAGACGCGATAAAGAACAATATATGCAGATGCACGGGATATAAAAAAATTGAGGAAGCCATCCTTCTCGCGGCGAAGATGTTTAGAGAAAACATCTCCGTGCCTGAAATGCCAGGTGAATGCGCGATAGGCAAAAATATTCGGCGGATAGA
>JAUNSQ010000103.1:2671-5161 GCA_030539135.1 Synergistaceae bacterium
GACGCATATGATAAGGCACTTGGAAATGCTAAATATGCAGCGGACCTATTCTTTGACGGGATGATATACGGTTCCGCGCTGCGCACAGAATATCCGAGAGCTGTAATAAAATCGATAAACACGTCAGAGGCGCAGCGTTTGCCCGGCGTCGTCGGAGTTTATACAGCCTCCGATATTCCTGGTAAATACAAGATAGGGCACCTTGTAAAAGATTGGGACGTTATGATATCTGAGGGGGACCGTACGCGCTATATCGGTGACGCCGTAGCGCTGGTCGCGGCTGAGACTCCGCAGATACTTGAAGCGGCAAAGAAATTGATAAAGGTCGATTATGAAGTTTTGGAACCTTTGACATCTCCGTCCAAATCGCTTGCCGACGACGCGAGCCCTATCCATGAAAGCGGCAACGTCCTTTCGGATATCCGTCTAGCCCGAGGAAACGCCGATGAAGTCATAGCCGCTTCAAAATATAAAGTAACGAACCATTACAGCCTTCCATTTACAGAGCATGCGTTTTTAGAACCCGAGACTGCCGTCGCGCTGATGGAGGGCGACATCGTCAGAATATACTCAGGAGATCAGGGGGTATATCAGACGCAGGGCGAATGCGCGGAAGCGCTGGGGCTGCCGCGTGAAAAAGTCCACGTTACGGCGATGAATATAGGCGGCGGCTTTGGCGGAAGGGAAGATATGACAGTGCAGCACCATGCGGCTATTCTCGCTTATCTCACGAGAAGACCGGTGAAAGTCACGCTTACACGCGCGGAGAGCATGAGAGTACACCCGAAACGTCACGCTATGGAGATAGAAATGACGACTGCTTGTGACGAGGAAGGAAAACTGACGGCTATGAAGGCCGTAATAATATCGGACACGGGTGCGTACGCCTCGCTTGGCGGGCCTGTCCTTCAGCGAGCCTGTACTCACGCGGCAGGTCCATATAATTACCAGGTGATAGACATTGCGGGGACTGCTGTCTATACCAATAATCCGCCTGCTGGAGCTTTCAGAGGATTCGGCGTGACGCAGAGCTGTTTCGCGGCGGAATGCAATATGAATCAACTTGCGGAGCTTGTTGGGATATCCCCGTGGGAGATACGCTACCGCAACGCGATCAAGCCAGGAGACACACTGCCCAACGGGCAAGTCGCCGATAAAAATACAGCGTTCAAAGAGACTCTTGTCGCGGTAAAAGACGAATATGACGCGCACCCAGACGCTGGGATCGCGTGCGCTATGAAAAATTCCGGGCTCGGCGTAGGCGTCCCAGACTTCGGACGCTGCAGGCTTATCATACGTGATGGAGCGGTGCATATCGCTACGAGCGCCGCGTGTATTGGTCAAGGGATTGGGACTGTCGCGGCGCAGATCGTGTGCGAGGTAACGGGTCTTTCTATTTCTAAAGTCGCCCATGATCCGGCGGATAGTTTTTTCACGCCTGATTCTGGCAATACTACGGCCTCGCGTCAGACTGTCATAACGGGAGAAGCTGTTCGCAAGGCGTCTGTCAAGTTAAACGAAGCTCTTAAAGTTAAAAGCCTTGCCGAATTGGAGGGCAAAGAATATTACGCTGAGTTTGAGAGCGTGACGGACATTATAGGTTCGCAAAAGCCTCATCCGGTCAGCCATATCGCGTACAGCTATGCTACGCAGCTATGTATATTGGACGGGGACGGTAAGGTGGAAAAGATAGTCGCCGCGCATGACGTGGGGAACGCTATAAATCCAAAGAGCATCGAGGGACAGATAGAGGGCGGAGCGGCGATGTGCATGGGGTACGCCTTAACGGAGAACTTTCCGCTCGATAATTCTATACCCACGGCAAAATTTGGCACGCTGGGGCTGTTGAAGTCGACAATGGTCCCTGAGATAGAAACGATAATAGTGAAGGGCAAAGTCGACTACGGCGTAGCGTACGGAGCAAAGGGAATAGGAGAGATAGCCGCCATACCGGCGGCTCCAGCCATCCAGCTCGCGTATTACAACAGAGATAAGAAATTCAGGACAAGGCTGCCGCTGGAGGACACGCCGTATAACAAAAAAATAGGACCCTGTAATACAGAGTCCTAAAAACGCGGCTGCCCGCGACGATATACGATGGTGGGCGATATTGGGTTCGAACCAACGACTTCCACCGTGTGAAGGTGACACTCTACCGCTGAGTTAATCGCCCGAAGAATCTCTAACGGTCGAGATTATACTTGCTGTATGATTTTTTTTCAAGTCTCCGTCGTGGAAGCGTGTATACTGTATTAGTTTGCAGAAAGGACATTAGGTGTAAAATAACGTGGTTGAATTTTTATGAGAGGTGAGATAGTTGTGTTGGAATGCGTAAAAATGAATGGGAACGGCAACGATTTCCTTGTAATAGACAATATGGACAAACGATATGACGCGGAGACGCTGTCACGTATGGCTCTTGCCTTATGTCGCAGAAGAGAGTCGATCGGTGGAGATGGAATACTTGTCGCAGAGCCGTCCGATTGCGCG
>JAUNSQ010000103.1:5190-5794 GCA_030539135.1 Synergistaceae bacterium
ATGTGTCGCGAGGTTTGCCTATGAGAGGAAGATAGCGCCGAACGCCGATATGGTTTTTGAGACGCTTGGCGGCAGTGTGCACGCCTCCGTTAAAGATAAGATGGCGACATTGAAGCTGGCCCCCGTATCGCTGAAAGACGTTAAGGTCGACGCTCAGGCGTCGGTCAACGGAGAGACTTTCAACTACACATTTTTGACCGTCGGAGTTCCGCACACTGTCATTTTTGAAAAAGAAAAGCGCACCGACGACGAGTATCGTGAATTTGGACGCGCTGTTAGAAATATGTCTGAACTCTTCCCAGAGGGTACTAACGTTAATTTCGCAGTTCCGAGGGAAGAGAACGGCGTCGTCGACGTTACGACTTACGAGCGCGGCGTGGAAGACCTGACTTTGTCGTGCGGGACGGGGTCGACGGCGAGTGCGATAGCCTCTGTGCTGATCGGGCTTTCGGGGCCAAAGGTAGATGTTTGGAACCCTGGCGGATTAAATAGGGTCGCCATAACGTTTGAGTCGTCAGATGTCGCGTTGCCGGAACTTACTGGCAAGGCGGTATATGTCGCCGATTTAAAAATCACAGATGAAACAATGCAGACGGTTG
The DNA here is from genome assembly GCA_030539135.1 of Synergistaceae bacterium. GTDB lineage: Bacteria > Synergistota > Synergistia > Synergistales > Synergistaceae > JAUNSQ01. The sequence goes on from JAUNSQ010000103.1 coordinate 5,790, forward strand.
AGAGA